>NZ_AXCC01000029.1:0-16108 GCF_000475315.1 Marinobacter sp. EN3 | reverse complement strand
AGGTGACGCCCTACCAGGCCGGTGCAGAGCTGTTCCTGAACGTGGAGCAGATCATCCCCCCCCCCGGAAGCCTCGGACTTTATGATTGGCATGATGGCCAAGGAGGCCGAGGAAAAGAGCGCCAGCAATGAACAAAAGAGCCGGCATACGCTGCGTCTGTCTTTCTGGGAACAAACCCTGGAGGCCTTTGGCCGTAGTAACTGCTCGCTGTTTAACAACATCAGTCCAGCCAAAGATCACTGGTTAAATGCTGGCTCCGGGATCAGTGGCATGGGTTACCAGTTAATCTTTGGCAAAAATGAAGTGCGTGTTGGATTAAGTATGCAAAGCAGCCGTGCCGAGGCGAACCGCTTTGTATTTGACCGACTGCAGACCATGAAATCCCAGATTGAAACTGCTTTTGGTAACGAACTGGTATGGCTGCCCCTACCAGACAAGATTGCGTGCCGTATCCAGTATGAAAAGCCTGTCGATGGCTACAACAAGGCCAACTGGCCCGAGATGATCGAATGGTTGGTGGAGCACATGACCCGGCTGGAAAAAGCGCTGAGCGGGCCGCTGGACAAAGTGCGGCAGGAGCTGAAAACAACAAACTTCAGTAAAGAGCCGGGCACAGAGCACGATGCATAAGCCATTGACTATACTGAGCGGCTTGTAAACAACGACAAGGAACTGTCATGACTGAACAACAGGTAAGAATCTTCACCTCAACCGACGGCCAGGCGCAGCTGGAAGTGGCGCTGGATCAGGAAACCGTATGGCTCAGCCAAGTCCAGATGGCGGAGCTGTTTGGCAAAGACGTGCGAACCGTCAACGAGCACGTAGGCAATGTGTTCCAGGAGGGTGAACTGGAGAAAGAACCAACTATCCGGAAATTCCGGATAGTTCGCCAGGAGGGCAAGCGCCAGGTTCAGCGGGACATTGATCACTACAATCTGGACATGATCATCTCTGTCGGCTACCGAGTGAAATCCCAGCGTGGCGTACAATTCCGTAAATGGGCCACCCAGGTTCTCAAAGACCACTTGGTACAGGGCTACACCCTCAACCAACGCCGCCTGGAAGAACGCGGCATCGAGTTCGAGCAGGCCGTTAATCTGCTGAGCCGCACCCTCACCAATCAGGGCCTGGTATCCAATGAAGGCGAGGCTGTCGCCCGGGTAATCAGCGACTACGCCCGCTCCTGGAGCTTGCTGCAAGGCTACGACGAGCAGCAGCTGGCCGAAGTAGGTATCAAGCAGCCAGACATGCAACCGCTGGAGCTGGACGAGGCACTAGAAGCCATTGGCGAACTCAAGCAAACGCTCATGGCCAAGGGCGAGGCCACCGAGCTGTTCGGCCAGTTACGGGGTGACGGCCTGGCTTCCGCGTTGGCGACTATCGAGCAGGGCTTTGGGGATGAGCTCTTTTATCCGAACGTGGCTACCCGTGCCGCTCACCTGCTCTACTTCGTGATCAAAAACCACCCGCTAGCCGATGGCAACAAGCGCTGTGGCTCGTTTCTGTTTCTATGGTATCTGCGCCGCAACGCCGCTTTACTGGCACGGCCGGTAGAACAACTGATTAATGACAACACCCTGGTGGCCTTGGCTCTGTTGGTAGCGGAAAGCCTGCCGGATCAGAAAACCCTGATGATCCGGCTGATTGAGCATTTCCTGCTGCTGAGGGAGTCCGCCGATGTTAGAGGTGAAGGGGAATAAGGACTGAGGTATGACGGAAGATCAGCTGGAACAACAATGCCTGGAATGGTTTGCCGAAGGCGGCTGGGAGATCGCCCACGGGCCTGACCTGGCACCGGAGGGCGAAGCCCCGGAACGGGCCGATTACCGGCAGGTATTGTTGCTGGCGGATCTTGAGGCTGCGATACAGCGCATCAACCCTCACCTGCCCCAAAGCGCCGTTGAACAGGCTGTGGCCGTTGTTCGCAAACCCGAAAGCCTGGACGTGGTGATCAGCAACCGGGCCTTTCACCGCCTGTTGCTGGACGGTGTGCCGGTGGAGTACAAGCTGCCCAGAGCGAACGATAAAGAGCACGATAAGGTAGTTCACGATCAGGCCTTTCTGGTGGATTTTGGCGACCTGCCTGCCAACCGTTTCCGGGCCATCAATCAGTTCACCATTGAGGGCTCCAAACAGCTCCGCCGGCCGGATGTGATCTGCTTCATCAACGGCCTGCCCCTGGCGGTATTGGAGCTGAAAAGCCCCGGTACCGAGAACGTGAACATCTGGGACGCCTACAACCAGATCCAAACCTACAAAGACGAATGCTCCGATCTGTTCGCCTACAACGAGGCGGCGATTATCAGCGACGGCTATCTGGCCCGCGTGGGTTCCCTAACCGCCAGCCAGGAACGCTACATGCCCTGGCGCACCCTCAAGCACGAGGACGACAAGCCACTGATGGAATGGCAGCTGGAGACCATGGTGCGGGGCTTCTTCGACCGGAAGCTGTTCCTCGATTACATCCGCTACTTCGTGATCTTCGAGACGGATTCCGACAAGCTGATCAAGAAGATTGCCGGTTACCACCAGTTCCATGCGGTGCGTGAAGCGGTAAAGGCCACGGTGATTGCCGCCCAGGCACCGGAGCACGGGCATTGGGCCAAGGAGAAGCGAGCCACCTACGGTGACGAAGTTCTGCCCGGCAGCAAGAAAGCCGGCGTGGTGTGGCACACCCAGGGTTCCGGCAAGAGTATTTCCATGTGCTGTTACGCCGGCAAGCTGCTGCAACA
The DNA here is from genome assembly GCF_000475315.1 of Marinobacter sp. EN3. NCBI lineage: Bacteria > Pseudomonadati > Pseudomonadota > Gammaproteobacteria > Pseudomonadales > Marinobacteraceae > Marinobacter > Marinobacter sp. EN3. Next base: position 13,376 of record NZ_AXCC01000029.1, on the reverse strand, counting down.
GCCGGAGATGAACAACCCCACCCTGATTGTGGTCACCGACCGCAACGATCTGGACGGCCAGTTGTTCGCCACCTTCAGCGCCGCCCGGGAATTGTTGAAACAGGAACCGGTGCAGGCCAACGACCGGGATACGCTACGGCGCCTGCTGTCTGAGCGGGAATCCGGCGGCATCATCTTCACCACGGTACAGAAGTTCGCCCTGCTGAACGATGAATCTGGCCACCCGGTTCTGAACGACCGCCACAACATCGTGGTGATCTCAGACGAAGCCCACCGCAGCCAGTACGGCCTGAAAGCCACCCTAAAGAAAGACGGCACCTACAAGTTTGGCTACGCCCGCCACATGCGCGATGCCCTGCCTAATGCCTCGTTCATCGGCTTTACCGGCACCCCCATCGAGAGCGAAGACAAAGACACCCGGGCCGTGTTCGGCGATTACGTGTCCATCTACGACATCCAGGATGCCGTGGACGATGGCGCGACCGTGCCCATCTTCTACGAATCCCGCCTGGCCAAGCTGGACATCAACCGCGAACAGATCGAGGAGCTGTCCGATCAGGTGGAGGAAGTGGTTGAGGACGACGAAGACGTTGGCAGCCGCGAGAAAACCAAGGGCGAATGGAGCCGGCTGGAAAAGCTGGTCGGTGCCGGCCCGCGCCTGAAACAGGTGGCGAAAGACCTGGTAAACCACTTTGAAACCCGCTCCAGCACCATCGATGGCAAGGCCATGATTGTGGCCATGAGCCGGGAGATTGCGGTTCACCTCTATAACGAGATTGTCGCCCTGCGCCCGGAGTGGCACGACGACGATCCGGAGAAAGGCGCCATCAAGATTGTGATGACCGGCTCCGCCTCTGACCGCCCCCTGTTGCAGCCGCACATCCATAACAAACAGACCAAGAAGCGGTTCGAGAAGCGCTTCAAGGACATCAACGACCCGCTCAGGCTGGTGATCGTGCGGGATATGTGGCTGACCGGCTTCGATGCGCCCTGCTGTCACACCATGTATGTGGACAAGCCCATGAAGGGCCACAACCTGATGCAGGCCATTGCCCGGGTAAACCGCGTGTTCAAGGACAAGCCCGGCGGGCTGGTGGTGGATTACATCGGCATTGCCAACGAGCTTAAACAGGCTCTGAAAACCTATACAGACGCCAAGGGCAAGGGCTCCCCCACCCACAGCGCCGATGAAGCCTACGCCATCCTGCTGGAGAAGCTGGACATCATCCACGGCATGTTTGCGCCCGGCCCCAAAGGTAAGGGATTCAGCTACAGCGGATTCGAAACCGAGCCCCACAAGTATCTGGTGCCCACCGCCAACTACGTGCTCAGCCTGGAAGACGGCAAGAAGCGCTTCCTGGATACTGTGCTGGCCATGAACAAGGCCTTCTCCCTGTGCGCCACCCTGGACGAAGCCCAGGAACTTCAAAAAGAAGTGGCGTTCCTGTCGCAGGTGAAGACAGCCATCACCAAATTCACCAGTGTGGACAAGAAGCTGACCGAGGAAGAGAAGAACACCGCCCTAAAGCAGATCCTGGACAACGCGCTGGTCGCCGAAGGGGTAACCGATGTCTTCGCCCTGTGCGGCCTGGACAAGCCCAACATCGGGCTGCTCTCTGACGAGTTCCTGGAAGACGTTCGGCAGATGCCCTACAAGAACTTCGCCGTGGAGCTGCTGGAAAAGCTGCTCAAAGACGACATCAAGGCCAAAACCCGCAACAACGTAGTGCAGGAGAAGAAATACGCCGACCGCCTGCAGGAGACGTTGCGCAAATACAACAACCGGGGCATCGAAACTGCTCAGGTGATCGAAGAGCTGATCGCAATGGCCAAGCAGTTCCAGGCTGAAATGGAGCGGGATGCTGCGCTGGGCCTGAATCCGGACGAAGTGGCCTTCTACGACGCCCTGGCCAGCAATGAAAGCGCCGTGCGGGAGCTGGGCGACGAGATCCTGAAGAAGATCGCCGTGGAGATCACCGACAAGCTGCGCAAATCCACCACCGTGGACTGGCAGGTACGGGAGAGCGTGCGGGCCAAGCTTAGGATTCTGGTGCGGCGGACGTTGCAGCGGTACAAGTACCCGCCAGACAAGGCGCCAGCGGCGATTGAGTTGATTATGGAGCAGGCGGAAGCCTTATCTAACCACTGGACAAGGTGAGTAATGAATTACTATACCGAGGGATTCGAACGTAAGGTGAAACGCGGAATCGAGATCACTGCCGCCCCCTAGATCTGCCCGGCAGGGTTCTGGACGATTGGGTACGGCCACCTCTGCGACGCCGCATGAACCAGAGATTCAACTGAATCAAATCCCGGGCTGCAACTCCACCTGCACCTCTCGCGATTTGCCGGCCCGTTCCACGGACAAGAGCACCACATCGCCGACCTTCCTGTCGTCGAGCCAGGCGAGCAGGTTAGCCACATCGTCGATCGCCGTGCCGTCGATGCGAACGATGCGGTCGCCGGGCACGATGCCTTGCGGGGTAATCTCGACCCCAGCGAGCCCGGCTTTGTGTGCTGCAGAGCCGGGGGTGACACGCAGCACGAACACGCCCTTGTTTCCGGTCAGTGCAAGCAGGCGCTGATTGAGCTGTTCGTCCACCTCGATGCCAAGCGCCGGGCGGATGTACTTGCCGGACTTGATGAGTTGCGGCACTACCCGCATGACGGTGTCCACCGGCACAGCAAAACCGATCCCGGCCGAGGCGCCGGAGGGGCTGTAGATCGCCGTGTTGATGCCGATAAGCCGCCCGGCCGAATCGAGCAGGGGGCCGCCCGAGTTGCCGGGGTTAATGGCGGCATCGGTCTGGATCAGGTGATCAATAGCCGGGCCGCCCGCTTCTCCCGGTAACGAGCGGTCGAGCGCGGAGACGATGCCGGTGGTGAGCGTCCAGTCCAGGCCAAAGGGGTTGCCGATAGCAAACACTTTCTGTCCCACCTTGAGGTCGGCGCTGGTGCCGACCGGCACGGCAGGCGGGCGTTTGAAGCCGACGCCGATCTTGAGTACGGCGATGTCGTGTGCTGGGCTAGCCCCCACCAGTGCGGCCCGGTAGTCGCGGCCATCGGCGAGTTTGACGGTGGCGTCGGACGCGCCCTGGATAACATGGAAGTTGGTGACGACGTGGCCGGCGTCGTCCCAGATGAAGCCCGATCCCGTGCCACGGGGCACGGAGAAGACATTGCGCGTCCAGACGTCGCGCACCAGCTGCGCGGTGGTGATGTAGACCACCGAGGCGCGTGATTTTTCGAACAGTTCGATGGTGGCCTGTTCGTCTGCGGCCAGATCGCCACGCGGCGTGACTGTGCGCTCAGCGGCTTGGCGCGGGCTGAACCAGGCTTCGATGGCGGGCAGGAACTGCCAGAACAGCATGAGTGCGGCAACGCACGCGGTGATGAAGAGCCACCGCTGGACGAATTGATCCGGAGCTGGGCGTTGTGGGTAAGGATCGGGGTAAGCCATGACGGGGGGTCCTTTCAGTGATTTAGCGCCAAAGGCCGCTCAGGCCCCGGCGTGGTGGGCGCATCGGGGCGAGCGACCTTGGCACGAGATATTCCGTTTGGAACGGCAGGGTCTGCGATGGCTGAGGCGCCAACGCCATCAGGCGCGCGATACGATCCTCTGTCGTCGGATGCGTGCGCAACCAGGACGGTTCGGGATTGCCCCAACCGGGCAACATCCAGGCGCGCCACGAGCGGCTCACCCGCTCGATCTTCGCCAGCGCCGAGGCAAGCCCGTGCGGATCCCCCGTCAGCTCTGCGGCCATCCGGTCGGCATCGAACTCTCGCACGCGTGACAGGCCCAACTGCGCGAGCAGTGCCAGTTGCGGCGAAGCGACCAACAGCAGTAAGCCAAGCCAGTTAATTTCTACGGCACCGGCCAACAGCGCCGGAATACTGATCAGGAGCGTAATCTGACCCAGCAATGCCAGCAGGCTCGTGAGCCGGCTGATCGAATCAGCCAGACCCATGACACGCAGATCGTCTTGAGCGATGTGCGCGACCTCATGCGCCAGCACGGCTTGCAGTTCCCGGATACTCAGGCTGCGGAGCAGGCCATCAGTGAGCGCAATAGAGGCCTGGCGTCGCGAACCAGTAGCAAAAGCGTTGACGATGCCGCTGGGCACATAGTGGGGAACCGGCGTATTCGGTAATCCGGCGCGCACGGCCAACTCCCGCAACAGCGACCAAATTACGGGGGCTTCCTGGTAATGCAAGGGACGGGCGCCATAGAGGCGCAAGGTCATCGCGGAGGCGGCGACAGGTTCGATCAGCAGGGTCAATGCGCAGCTTGCCAGTGCTAGCCAAAGGCCAATCTCGCCGAACAGCAGACTGCCAGCGGTAGCCGCGATCCCCACCAGGGTCAAAACCAGCAGTACGGTTTGAAAGCGATTGAGCCAGCGGTGCCTCGACCTGGCATCGTGTCGACCGTCTAGACTATAAAGAGCCATGGTCCAATTGCTCGCTCATCCGGTCGTCGCGTTCACGCATGAGCCAATAGGTCAGACCCAAGGCCAGTATCGTCCCCGCCAGGGCGGCCACTTTGGCAGGATCAACGTCAGGGCCAAGGATGATGAACTTGCGGGCCAGTGCCAGGATCGCGATCAGAATGACGGTCTTGACCTGGATGATGCTTTCCTTACGCAGCGCCACTCTGACGATCGAATGTTTGAATTCCATCGCGATCAGGAGCGTCATGATCATGCCGAACACATTCTGGAATACCTTGTGATCCAGGGGATTGAAGGCATCGAGGACCAGCAGCGTGAAGACGATAGCGATGAGCTGGAACAGCGACACCACGATGATGACGGCAATTACCGCTGACAGAACGAGGGCGACGACCTGCTCGAAGCGCTCGTAAACCGTCATCAGCCGCCACTGGGAGCGTATCTCGTCAAGGGTCGTGTGGCCAGATTCTTTATGCATAAGCGTTGCTCTCTCTTTCGATGAAACCTTAATGGAACGGGGAGTGCGAGAAGACGACTCGATCAGCCTTTTGCACGTCAACCCTTTGTCCCGTGCATGGCATCAATCCGGCTTCTGGTCTGGCGGCAGCAATCCCAGCAAATCCGCCTGCAAATGTTGCAACTTGTCGATGCCAGCCCTCAATGCCTCGACTCGGCCGGCATTTTTCATTTCACTCAGGGTGTGCGCTAACTGCTGGATGCTCTGATGCAGGACATCGACCTGATCATCAGGGTCCTTGCCGAAGAACGTAGGGCGGCCACTTTGATCCCGCCAGTATTGGAGTGCTTCGGGTTGAGGCGGCACTTGGGTCTTACCTGACAGATAGTCGATCATCTGGGAAATCCAGACCCTGTGGTCGGCGTATGTGAACGGCACGGGCAGCGCGGAGCGACTGTCAGGCTTGAATCCCTTCCAGGATAAGGGTACCTGCCAGGTGTGTAGCCATTGCTCGAATTCATGCGCCGGCATCGGATGCCCGATGGCATAACCCTGGCCCCACTCGCATCCCATACGCAGCAGCATTTCACCATGCTGAATGGATTCAACTCCCTCCGCGATGCAGTTCCTGCCAAACGACCTTGCCAGTGCCAGTAGCGCATCCAGGATGGCGATATCGTCCGGATCCTCGAGCATGTCGCGTATAAAACCCTGGTCGATCTTGAGCAGGTGCGCGGGCAGGCGCTTCAGATAGGTCAGCGATGAATAGCCGCTGCCGAAATCGTCGAGGGCAAACCGCAATCCCATCCTCCCGCACTGGGCCATCAACTGAGACACTTGAACGAAGTCCTCCACGGCGCTGGTTTCGAGGATTTCCAGTTCAAGGTCTTGCGGCTGGGCGCCGGGATGTCGTGACAACATACCCCGTAGATGCATGATGAAGTCCGGTTGCAGCAAGTGTCGCGCACCGATATTCACGCTGATCGGGACATGTAGGCCGGCCTTGCGCCAAACTTCGATCTGGGTCAGCGCAGCCTCGATGGTCCATTCCCCCACGTCAATCCCGAGCGGATGGTTCTCAATGATGGGTATGAAGGAGGCAGGAGATAACAAGCCACGCGTCGGATGTTGCCAGCGGATCAAGGCTTCGGCGCCCAGCACCTCACCGGTGCGCATGTTGACCTTAGGTTGGTAATAAAGCAGAAACTGCCCATTGGCAAGGGCATTCGCTATGCTGTCCAATCCTTCGTGACGGGTGCGCAGCGTACCATCCTTCTCCATATCGAAAACGTGATATCGATTCTTGCCGGCTTGCTTGGCACGATACATAGCCTGATCTGCCTGCCGCAGCAGTTGGTCGGCGTCGATATCTTCGCCTTGCGGGTAATAGCTCACACCGATACTCGCGCTCACCTCGCACAGTGCGTCACCAATCGGTACGGGCTGTGCAGCCACCTCGATCAGGCGATCGAGAATCGGTACGCTGATGGAAACATCCGGCAGGTCGACCAGAACAGCGACAAACTCATCACCACCAAGGCGGGCCAAGGTATCGCCTTCGCGCAACACCTGCGTCATACGCCTGGACAGGACGGACAGCAATTTGTCGCCGACTGCGTGGCCGTGCTGGTCGTTGACCTCCTTGAATCCATCCAGATCGATGAAGACAACCGCCAGGTGCATGCCACGCCGCCGTGTCTGACAAATGGCCTGCTTAAGGCGGTCTCCAAGCAATAGTCGATTGGGTAAGCCGGTGAGCAGGTCGTAATGAGCAACGCGTTCAAGCTGTTGCTGGTTCTCCTTCAGCGCTGTGATGTCGGAAAACATGGCTGCGTAATGCTCGATATTGCCCCGCATATCCGGGACTGCACTGATCGTCAGCAGCGCGGCAAACTGACTGCCGTTCTTGCGTCGGCACCAGAGCTCTCCGTGCCAATAGTCGTGCTCACGCAGAGCCTGCCAAACGGTCAGATAGAACTCATCGTCATAGCGATTGGACTCGAGCAGACGAGGTGTCTGGCCCAATACTTCCTCCCGCGCATAACCAGTGATCACGGTAAACGCCCGGTTGACGTTGACAATATGGGCCTGAGCGTCGGTAACGAGGATGCCCTCTCCTGCGTGCGCAAAAACTTTAGCCGCAAGGCGAAGCTCTTCCGCGGTTCTTCTGCGTGAGGTGACATCATGGATATAACCGTGCCAGAGGATGCTCCCATCAGGCATGGCTTCAGGCGACGCCTCGCCTTCGACCCAGATCACCCGACCGTCTGGAAACTGCACCCGGTACTCGTCATGCCAAAGCGCGAGTGACCTCCCCGACGCCTGTATGGTTTCATGCACACGGTCGCGGTCTTCAGGATGGAGCGCAGCGAACGCAGGAGTGGCATCTTCAACAACATCCTCCGGTGCAACCCCGTATATTTCCTGTATCCTCGCACTGGCATAAGGGAAGTGCGAACTGCCGTCAGGACGAAGACGGTATTGGTAAAGCATACCGGGAACGTGGCTGGCCAACTCTTCTCGCTGTCGGCGCATAGAGTTCAGCGCCTGCTCTACCCTCGTGAGATCGGTGATGTCCTCTACCGTCGCTGTAGTCAGCTCGATGGGTTCTCCGGTGAACAGCGGGTGCTGGCACCGCCCGCAATTGGGCTTCTCTGCCAACTTGTTGGCTGGCACGCGATTGATGGATTGGCAGTGTGGGCAGACGATATGAACGCTGTCACTCATGAGGGGCTCCCTGGGACACAGAGGAAGCAATGGCTCCGGCAGTTGGACCACTGTGACATGGGGATTCGAGCTGTAGCCCTTGCGTCAGTTGGCGGATGCTGTATTCATCCAGCGTTTCCCGTGCGAGCAGTTCGCGCGCGCACCGCTCCAGCACTTCTCGGTTAATTTCGAGAATTCGGTATGCACGATCAAACACACCCATCACGATGTCACGGATGGCTTGGTCGATGCGTGCCTGAGTCGATTCGGCTACCCGGCAGCCACCCTGTACCAGTTCAGGCGCATCAAGAAAACGCGGCCGCTGTGCCTCAAAAGCAACGTACCCCAAGCCCTCATCCATGCCGAAGCGCGTAATCATGTCGCGGGCGATGTCGGTGGCCCGCGCGAGATCGTCTGAAGCCCCTGTGGACAGCTCGCCAAACACGAGCTTCTCAGCCGCGCGCCCGCCCAGGAGCACGGCGATCTTGTGCTCCAGGTCAGCACGTGTCATCAGAAATCGGTCTTCTGTGGGCCGCTGCAGGGTGTAGCCGAGTGCACCGATGCCACGCGGAACGATTGAAATCTTGTGTACCGGATCGGTGCCGGGCAGCGCCAGCGCCACCAACGCATGTCCCATCTCGTGATAGGCCACGGTTTCCCGCTCCTTCGGATTGAGCACACGGTTCTTCCTTTCCAGACCGGCCACGATGCGCTCGATGGCGGCGGTGAAGTCTTGCAGTTCCACAGCCTGCGCCTTGCGCCGCGTCGCGTTCAGCGCTGCTTCGTTCACGAGATTGGCCAGATCAGCGCCGGAAAAGCCGGTGGTCAGCGCCGCCACCTGTTCCAGATCTACACCTTGGGCCAGGGTGATCTTCTTGACATGGACCTTCAGGATATCCAGGCGACCTGTCTTGTCGGGACGGTCCACCAGCACCTGACGGTCGAAGCGACCGGCGCGAAGCAAGGCCTGATCGAGGACCTCCGGCCGGTTGGTGGCTGCAAGGATGATCAGCCCGACCGAGCTGTCGAAGCCATCCATTTCGGTGAGCAACTGGTTCAGCGTCTGCTCACGCTCGTCGTGTCCACCGATCGGTCCTCCGGCACCGCGTGCGCGACCCAAAGCATCCAGCTCATCAATGAAGATGATCGCCGGCGCCTGCGCACGCGCCTGTTCGAACAGGTCGCGCACACGGGCCGCTCCCACGCCGACAAACATCTCGACAAACTCTGATCCGGAGATGGAGAAGAAGGGCACCGCCGCCTCACCGGCCACGGCCTTGGCCAGCAATGTCTTGCCGGTGCCCGGTGGGCCGACCAGCAACACGCCCTTGGGAATGCGCGCCCCGAGCCGTCCATACTCTTGCGGATTCTTGAGGAAGTCGACGATCTCAACCAACTCCGCCTTGGCTTCATCAACGCCAGCGACATCGGCAAAGGTCACGCCAGTATTCTTCTCCATGAATACCTTTGCACGGCTCTTGCCAATGCTCAGGAAGCCCCCCATGCCCTGTTTCTCAGCGAAGCGTCTGAACAGGAAGAACCAGACCCCAAAGAAGGCTATGGCCGGCAGAATCCACGACAAGATGTCGCGCAGCCATGTGCTTTCCACCACGCGGGCATAGGGCACGTCATATTTCGACAGGCGATCTGCGAGGTCGGGTTCGACGCGGGTCGCTACGATCGTGGTCTTGCCGCGGCTGTCAGGCGCTTTCAGGCGCCCGGTGACCGTGCGATCCGACACCAGCACTTCGGCGACACGCCCCTCCGCCAGCGCCTTCTCGAAATCACTGTATGGTACGGGCTCGATCGTCTGAGCCGCCTGCCAGTAGTCCTGCAACATGAGCAACAAGAGGATCGCGACGATCCAGTAACCGATATTCCATTGATCTTTCTTCTCCATAATCGGCATCCCTCAAGAATCGAGTCGCTAAGGATTGGGTGCGAACAGACGCGCCAATCCGTTGCTCAACCGGATCGCAAGCGGCCGCACGCAGCGCGCCACCCACTGCACGAAGGCGCAATGTCCCGTCGCCTTGGTGACAGTGGCCGCGAGTGATGAAAGGGAGACTACCCGTACCAGCCCTACGCTAGAGTTGGCCACGAGAGCCTCCCGATGCATCATTTTTGCCCGCTCGACGGCTTCTTCTTGCGCGCTGTCTTGCCCGTATCGCTCTGCGGCTCTTCGGCGGTCTTGGCTTCGTCGGATTTCTCCGTCCCAACCTGGGCCTCCGGCGGCTCCTTGCGCTCGAAGCTCACGCGCTCCGCTTTCTCGTCCCAGCGTGCATTGGCGTGATCGTCCTTGCCGATGCCGCCACCGAGCATTTCCCTCGCCAGCGCGGTTTCCAACTCGCTACGAATCAATCGCTTGAGTTCACGCGCCCCAAACTCGGGCTTGTAGCCTTCTTGGGCAAAGTGGTCGATCAGCGCCTGGTCGTAAGTCAGTGTTACTCCTTGGCTGGCCGCGTTGCGCGCCACGCGCTTGCGTATTCCGGCGAACGTGACCGGTCATTCCGGGGATCGTGACCGGTTTGCACACGGCCATCACGCTGGAGTCGATTTTGTACTCTGAACGGTCACGATGGGTCAACCGATTCCGTCTTTTGTGTTTTCGCTTTTCGCAGTGATTCTCCCTTCAGATTGAGCCGGTGAGCGCCGTGCAGGAGCCGATCCAGGATGGCGTCGGCGAGCGTGGCGGAGCCGATGTAGTCGTGCCAGTGTTCGGTTGGTAACTGGCTCGCGATGAGCGTTGAGCCTCGCCCGTGCCGGTCTTCGATTACTTCCATCAGGTCTTGCCGTTGTTGTGCCGTCACCTTCTGCATGCCCCAGTCGTCCAGGATCAGCAGGTCGGTCTTCAGCAACTGGTTCATCAGCCGTGCGTAGCTGCCATCGCCGTGGGCGATGCGCACCTGCTCGAACAGGCGCGGCACGCGCAAGTAGCGAACCGAGAGCCCCTGCCGGCAGGCCTGGTTGCCCAGGGCGCAGGCCAGCCAGGTCTTGCCGCAACCGGTTGGGCCGGTGATGCACAGGTTCAGGGATTGGCGGATCCAGTCACAGCTGGCCAGGCCCGCCATGCGGGAGCGCTCCAGCCCCCGTGGATGGCGGTAATCGACGTCTTCCACGCAGGCCGCGACCCGCAACCGGGCAGCCTTCAGCAGCCGATCCAGACGGCGATTTTCACGATGTAGCACCTCCCGGTCGATCAGCAAGGCCAGGCGTTCCTCGAACGCCAGGTCGTGGGTGTCGGGCTGTGCCCGCTGCTGTTCCAGGGCATCGCACATGCCGGTCAGTTTGAGTTGGCGCAGGGTGTCGAGGGTGTTTTGAGTCAACATCAGTTTCTCCGGGATCAGTGGTAGTAGCGGGGGCCGCGAACGTTGGTGTGTACTGGCAGCTCAGTCAGTTCCGACTCCTCCTCGGCCAGGGGTAACGGGAGCTGATCCAGCCCCTGCTTCAGGATCGAGCTGATGCTCTGATAGCTGGCCGAGTTGATGGCCAGTGCTCGGCTACAGGCCTGCTCCAACCGGTCACGGCTGTAACGTCGACTCAGGTTCAATAGCCCCAGGCATGATCGGTAACCATGCTCCGGATGAGGGCGATCCTTTAGCTGTCGCTGTACCACGTCGAGCGTGGCGGGACCGATGTCCCTGGCCCAGTTCAGGAACCGCCCGGGAGACCAGTTCTGATGGGCCTGGTGGGACTTGGGCATGAGCTCGGTCAGGGTGACGAACCGGCTCTTGCCGTGGCGGGGGTGTAGCGCCACGCGCTGACCTTTATGCATGACCTCAACGGAGGTATTGGTCACCCGAACATCCAACTTCAGACGCCTCCAGAAATATCCGAATCTTCCTGTTAGCAAGCGCGGGCAGCATCATTGCAGGCGGCTTGACCGGGTTTATGCTGGGACGAAGACAGGGATAGCTGGTTGTATACGAAAACCAATTAGCCTAGTGATTTTTTTTCGGTTGGCATAAGGCGGGTCAAGAAACACGTCCTTATTCAAATTAAGTGGTGCTCGGATTGCCCGGTCGAGCGTTCGAGGTGTCGTACTTTGTTTAGGGGCAATGTTAATGCGAGGCTCTCCCCCTCTTTCCAGCGCTGAATGCCATGGGGTTCTACCCCGTTACTGCTTTGAAGCTATTCACGCCGTCCTACGCCAATAAAGAAGCCCCACACATTGGCGGGGCTTCTTTACGTATAGCTAGCAACAAAGTATCCGGACTCTTACCGAATACGGCGCGCTACATGGCAGTTTATGCCGCTTTCTTGAGCTTCTTCTTCAGGTTCTTCAGCTTGCCTTCCTGCTTGGCGATCTTCGCCTTACGGGCTTTGATTTCTTTTTTCAGGCTGGTTACTTTCTTCGTAGTTTTCTTGGCCATGATTCACTCCTGGTGTGTGATTGCTCGATTACCGCCCTCAGTCGTCCTTATGGGTTCGCACGAAGTTGCGTATGAACTTTCGCACCTCTCTGGCGGCACTGGTATCCAGCTCCTCACACAATGAAATGAATTCATCGCGCTCTGAACTGTTGATCCGAATCAGTAGCTGAGAGTCTTTTTTCCCTGCCTTTTTCTTGCGTGGCTTCAACTGCTTTTCGGAAATACTATCGGCTGCCATGGGTCATCCACTCACTGAGAACATTTTTAGTATATACATTGTATATAGAAAAGATAGGCTCAGGCGCCCAAGGTGTCGCAGTCAGATTTGGTGTTGCTTTCGAAAGCTGTTGATCTCTTCCACGACTTTGCGGGCGACCGTGCAGTTATCCGAACCTGCCTAATTGGCCTGGGCCTGGTAACGTAGAAGAATGAGAGCAAAACGATTCCAATAGGTGTAAAGCCCGCTCTGGCGGTCGATTCACTGACCCAGTCCTAATGGTAAGGTTTTGAAGAACTGATATACTGAGGTGACCGGTTGAAGCTTAAGAGCACGTATAATTTTGCTCAAACCAATCAAATTTAGCTGTCCACTATAGGGTTATTTCACGATGGCTCGAAACGCAGAAGCTAGAATGCCTTCAGACGAGCAGAGAGCCGCACATGTCCGGAAGACCAGGATGGCCAACTATCACGCCAGCATGCGCCTGGAAGGCTTTTACGTGGAGGAAGGTGCCAAAATGTCGAACAAAAAGACTTTGATCAGGAAATACAAAAAGCTGGCCATGAAGTGTGCTTGATAAGTATGGCGTCGGCAACGACAGCTACTGCTATGAAAACTCAGATGTTCTAATCAACCTTTTCGACATCAGGGATGGCGAGCTGATACACGAAGCAGAACGCGAGATCTCGAACGTCAATGCCGATACCATCGAGTTCATCCATCCCCTTATGATTTAGACTACCTCAAATCGATTCATCGTGTGCTGTTCCAGGAGATCTACTCCCGGGCCGGTGAAATAAGAACGGTTGATATCTCGAAAGCAGACACACGTTTCTGCACTGTCCGACGAATCGAAAAAGAATCGGAAAAAATCTTCGACTGCCTCAAAAATGAGGAACACCTCACTTCGCTCTCCAGGGATAAGTTGGTGGCAAAGGCCGCAGAATACTACGGCGACATCAACATGATTCATCCTTTCAGAGAAGGCAACGGACGGGCTCAAAGGATCTTCTTTGAACATCTCATCGTAAACGCTGGGTTCGACATCTCGTGGGAAGGAATAGATCCGGAGAGGTGGATTAAAGCAAACGAAGCCGCCGTGGTTTGTAACTACGCTCCCCTCGCAGATATTTTTGAGAACTGCATTGGTGTGCGTATTCCGGCGAACGTGA
>NZ_AXCC01000028.1:0-41840 GCF_000475315.1 Marinobacter sp. EN3 | reverse complement strand
CATGATGGGCCGGAATATGCAAGGGAAACTCGCATGATCAATAAGGCAGTTCTAATTCTTTTATTTCTACTATCAGGATCAGCTCTCGCTGAAGGAAAACCACCTGAGCTTTGGTCATGGTTTAAAGATCTGAACAAATCCAAAGAGGCTTGTGAGATACAAAGCTCGTATGCCCTGCAAGTCCTGGGTCTGGAGAATCAGGTTGAGAATGAATATGGAATATACGGGAACGTAAAGTCGAACCGTGTTGTGGTTAAATGTATAGAAATATCGCCTAATCAAAGCAAGCTCATGGTTGCGGTTGCCGGCTACAACAGGGATTCGGTTGAGCTTGTGAGAAATAAAATTATTGATTCAATTCAGTAGGGTATAGCCTTTTCAGGGCTAGACATCGCGACGCCTGTGGCATTGAGGCTTCGCCTTCAGTTCTAAAGACAGGGATCAGTCCATGAACCAGGAAGCTTTGATAAAAGTACGAGAAAACTGGTACTCAGCGTTTTTCTCGGGTGACGTTGAGCACCTTGCTCGGGTCCAGGCAGACGGTTTCACCGTCACTACCGAGCGAGGTGTCCAGTCCAAGAAATCCCAGATCGACGCGATCTCCTCAGCCAAGCGCAATGGAAACTGGTTTCCCCAAGGCGGACAAAAACACGATACGGAGTTAACCATCCAGGACTCTGATGGCGGCGCCATAGTCACTGGTCAGGGGTACACAACTTCTGGTCAATCCCAAGGGCCGGTAGTCGCGTTCTCCGAGACCTGGGAGTGGGATGGTGCTGCTTGGCGGGTTGTCAGTCTGAGCTACAGCGCAGCCAGGAACTAAAATCAACAAGGCAGGCCGCAGCGGCCCTTACTCTTCGGGCCTATGGCTGCGCACTCAGCATCGGCCCCGATTGAACGTTCTGGCCTTCCGTTGCCAGATCGACAACGCGGTTACGTCCCTGTTTTTTGGCGGCGTACAGCGCGTTGTCCGCACGGTGCAGCACGGCACTCCACTCGCGGTCACTGGAATCGTAGTGAGCCACTCCGAAACTGGCCGAGAGCGTTAAACAGACATCATCACCAATCGTGATCTGGGTGTCTGCCGTTTTGGCTCTGAGTTTCTCCGCCACCTCTAACCCCTGCTCGGTGTCTTTACCAGGCAACAACAGAACAAATTCTTCGCCCCCGAAACGCGCCACCACGTCATGCTTTCGTATGTGCTCTTTGAGCGTATTGGCAAAGCGCCTCAATACCTCATCGCCTACATGATGGCCGTACTGATCATTCACTCTCTTAAAGTGATCCAGGTCGCACATGATAATGGCGAAAGGTGCACCTGAACGCTGCGCTCGGCTGAACTCAATGTCACAACATTCGTCGAATGCCCGCCTGTTGTAGAGCCCCGTTAAAGGATCAATTCTGGCGATTTCGGAGAGTTCATCCTGCAATTCACCGGAAGCCATCCATATCGTGCAGAAGGACGATAAAATAACCAAAAACTCTCCCGCAACAATCGCCAATGCACTAAGCCACCCGGCGTTCATGAAATCTTCAGGCGGTACGTCGTAAAACGACCGAAAAAACCGGAAAATAAAGAATGCGCTCACCAGCAAAAACATGGCGATGAGCATTTTGCCGGCCATACGGTTATGGCTTTCGCGATGTCGTAAAAATCCGGTGGCACCAATCAGGCAGGCAGCTGCAAAAACAATAGAGAAGGCCTGAATGCGCAGGTTCACATCTGGAATATGAAAGGTATAAACGTACATTAAAGCCGCCAGCACCAGCACCAGTGCGGTGCTCAGCCAGCGTTCATGGCGCAGAGAGATACCGCGAAAACGAAACAGCCCTCTGTATATCAACACTACTCCTATAATGATTGCGGTATTGGCAAGCACTATGGAAGCAAAATCGTAAATAAAATGGCGCAGGCCAAGCAGCACACAGCCGCCGCCGATCAGAAAATATCCTGCGCCCATGGTTCGGATTCCGGAGAACTTGGTATGTTCTCTGGAATAAGCAAACATACCAAGACCGAACACCAGGCTGAACAGCATTAATGTCAGGCTCAGGGTGCGAAAATCAAGCTGAATAGCCATGGGCTTTCCTGTAAAAAATGGCAGCGGCGCCTGCGCTCCACTGAGGCCCATTGTAGCGGTTAAGCCTGCGCCATGCAGCCAGTTGGTGGTGCCTTTGCCGAAGCTTTGCATGCACGCGAACACCGGTTGTTACCTCGAATACTGAAGGGAGGGAATGCGATGACGGATTATGTTGGCTCTTGCCTGTGTGGCGCCGTGAAGTTCGAGGTGCACGGAGACTTCGACAGCTTTTACCTGTGTCATTGCCGGTATTGCCAGAAGGACACCGGGTCTGCCCATGCGGCAAACCTGTTCTCCCAGTCGGCCCGGCTGGTCTGGCTGGCGGGTGAGGAGGCGGTGGCCTCCTATACGCTCCCGGGCACCCGGCACCAGAAGTGCTTTTGCCGAACCTGTGGTTCGGCTGTGCCCAACACCCATATTCCAGGTTTTCTGGTAGTGCCCGCCGGGTGTCTGGACTCGGAGCTCTCCCGGGTGCCTACCGCGCATCTTTTCACGTCGAGCCGGGCAGCCTGGGATCACGCGCTGGGCGATGTGCCGGAGTTCTCCGGTTTGCCGAAGGCGACTTGACGCAGGCTATAGTGCTGAAGGACGGCGGATGATGATCACGGTTTTGCTGAAGGGGCTGGTGGTCTGGGGCGGTATTCTGGTGCTGGCCTGGCTGGTGCTCATTTCATCGAAGATCCGGACCAGTTCAGGATAAGCCGGAATACGTGCAGTCCAATTTCGTGCGCGGCTATACCCGTACGAATGTCCGGCTGGGCAAGCGGGATGCGGCTGGTTAATCCGACCAGCTCGCGTTGCGACTTTCTTCAGGCTGCCGTTGTTTTTCCAGCCAGTCGACGGTGTCTGTCAGCGATTGCGGGCGGCACAGGCAGAAGCCTTGCAACAGGTCCGCGCCCATGGCTTTCAGGCGGGCGGCGTCCTGGCCGCTCTCCACGCCTTCGGCCACTACCTGATAGCCCAGGGTGTGGCCCATGGTGATGGCGGTCTCGACAATCACCCGGGCGCTGTCGCTGGCCTGGATGTCGTGTACCAGTGTGCGGTCGAGCTTGAGTTCCGAGGCGGGGATCTGCTTCAGGTACGACAATGACGAATAGCCGGCCCCGAAATCGTCGATGGAGATACGCAGGCCCAGGGCAGACAGTCTGCCCAGTGCCTCCAGCCCCTTCTCAGGGTCGTCCATGGCGGCCGTCTCGGTGAGTTCCACGGTGACATGGCCGGCCTCCAGTTGATGCCGCGCCAGGCTCTGGGCGAATTGTTCTTCCAGCCCCGCCGAGAGCAGATCCCGCGCCGAGACATTGATGGCCATCCCCAGGCCTGGCTGTATCTTCTGCAGGGTACGGAGATCGCTCAGGGCCTGGTCGATGACCCAGTGAGTGAGCTGCGTGATCACCCCGGTTTTCTCTGCCAGCGGAATGAAATCAATCGGAGGTACCCAGCCACGCTCCGGGTGCTGCCAGCGGATAAGGGCTTCAAAGCCGATAATCTGTCCGCTGCGGAGATCCATTTTGGGTTGATAGTGGAGTTCGGTGGTGCCGTTGGTCAGGGCTTCCTTGAGGTCCGACATCAGGGTAAGCCGGCGCTCATCGTAGATATCGTTGCTGCGTGAGTAAAAGCCGGTTTCAAAGGGGCCGTGGGGCGCCATTTCCATACCGACATGGGCGTTGCGGATCAGTTCACTGGCTTTGCGGCCGTGCTCGGGATAACTGGCGGCCCCAAATCGTGGGTGCGGTTCAATGGCCAGGTGGTCCAGCAGTACCGGCTCGGCCAGTTGTTTGAGGGCCTGGTCCAGGGGCAGGAAATTGTCGCCAGCCCGTTCCACGTCGACCAACAGGCCAAAGCTGTCGCCGGAGAGCTGGTATACCCGTTCCACACGGCCCTGTTGGTCGACACTGGTGTGTAGCATGGGGAGCTGTTTGGCCAGTGCGGACATATGCTCGGCGATGGACCGTAACAGCCGCTCACTGCGCTCCAGGCCCAGGGTGCGGTTGATGTCTTTCAGGCGGGTAATACGGGCGACGCCGACCATGTAGCGGCGCTCCGGGTGGGCCCGAAGCTCTTCATCGATCATCCATTCAAACCGGTTCCGGTTGGGCAGGCCGGTAACCGGGTCGTGGCTCATGACGTCGTTCAGGCGGTCCTGGGCTTCGCTGTGGGCTTTTTCCTGTCGCAGGCTGTCGGCCTGGGCCCGGATTTTCTGTTCCCGCTCCCGGTACAGTCGGTCGGCCAGGGCCAGCGTGAGAATGAACGCTTCCAGCCCGGAGCCAATCTGCATGGCGTATTCGGTAAAGAACGTTTCCGGAAACAGCCCCAGTGCGCGCCCGGAGGTGGCGAGCACGCCAATGGTTAATGGGGTCCAGGCAAGGGTAAAGAATATGCCGGCGCGTACGCCGGCGGCCCAGGCAATCGGGCCGGCGACCAGCAGCAGGGAAAAGAACACCAGCGCAGACACCGAAGCGAGCTGGATCCCGGTGTTGTAACTCATGAAAGGAACCGACACAAAATAGCTGATTTCAAACACCAGCATGGCAATGAGCGCCTTCCGTAACCGGGGGCTGTGCTGTCGCACCTTCAGGAATTCCATGCAGAACAGAATGGAAAACATGGCCAGGAATGGCATGGACAACATCAGTACATGGGCATGCAGGTCGGGCGCGTTGGGATAAAGGTGCTGGAATGAAAACCCGCGGATGGACGCAAAAAACGCCAGGTAGCCGAAAATGGCGAGCGCATAGAACAGGTAGAGTTTTTCCCGGAGCGTCAGGAAGACCGCCAGGTTGATCAGAATGATGACGGACAGGCAGCCGTAGTAGAAAAAATGCAGCTTCTGTTCATCAGCGACCGACTCGAAAAACTCGTGTTCGCGCCAGATGGTCAGGGGCAGCACCATGGTCCCCTGGGTGGCCACCCGAATCATCAGCGTGGCGGTCCCACCAGGCTCCAGCGCAAAGCGCAACAGGTTGTTGGGGTGGTTTACATCCCTGGGGTAAAAGGGCCGGGTATCGCCGGTTTCCAGTGTCCGTGTGACGGTGCGGCCATCCAGCAGATAAAACCGGACATCGTCCAGCTGGGAGTAGCCGAGTTCTGCCACCAGGTTGAGCCGGGTGTCGGCCGCATTTTCGACAGGGATTCGGAGCCAGTATGCGGAGGAGGTAATGCCCAGGGTGGCTTTGCCATCCGGCTGGCGGCTCCAGCGGGCGTCTGGCAGTGCCAGCACGTCCTGGAGGGAGGCGGACGCATCAGGATCTTCCCAGTACTGGAACTGGCTGTCAATGGGTTGTTCGGCGCTGATGACAACGGTTGGCGAATTGGCATAGGCGGCTTGGCTGCACAGAACGAGCAGTGTAACCAGGACCGTGCGACATGCGTGTTGCAGGTTCACCAAAAGCCGACCTCGCTAGCCAACTCTGACATTGTTTATTGTTATGTCTACCCCGTCAGTCTAGCAATGCTGGGCCGCGAGGGAAGCCCACGTGCGGTTTTAATGTAGCAAAATGTGTCATATTGCTAAGTAATTGATGCGTCTTGCGGTTTTACTACTTCTTCCGGCTAAGCGCCTCCAGCATGCGGTTCACGGCTTCCAGGTGCTCCGGCTCATTGTGGCTCATGCCCTGGAAGCAGGCGCAGATATCCAGGAAATCCCGCAGTTCCGTGCGTTGGGCCATTTTCATCAGGCGCTTGGTCAGCCGGGTGGCCTTGGCGGGCTGCTGGGCGATACTGCGGGCAAGTGTCATGGCCGCGTCCATTAGCTGATCGGCAGGCACCACGTCCATCACGATACCAAGCTGTTTGGCTTCGTTGGCGTCGATCACGCGGCCGGTAAGCGTCAGCTCAAACGCTTTCTGGTAGCCGATCAGGCGTTGAAGGAACCAGGCCCCGCCGTCACCGGGAATGATGCCCAGGTTCAGGAAGGTTTCGCCAAACTTCGCGTTGTCTGCGGCCAGGCGAAGATCCGCCATGTTGGCCAGATCAAATCCTGCGCCGATGGCCGGGCCGTTCACCGCCGCAATCACCGGCACTTCCACGGCGTCCAGTGCCAGGGGGATGCGCTGGATGCCCTTTCGGTAGCGCTCGGCGCATTCCGCCGGGTCGCCTGCGAAGTCCCCGCCCCGTTCCGCCATATCGCGAATATTACCCCCGGCACTGAAGGCCGAGCCTGCACCGGTGATCACCAGCACGGATACCTCCTCGCAGCTGTTCACCCACTCGGCGGTGGCAACAATATCGTCGATCAGATGGGAGCCGGTGAGCGCGTTGCGCAGGTCGTGGCGGTTCATGGTGAGCGTGGCCACTCGGTTTTCCAGAGTCAGCAGGGCATCGGTGAGTTGGGGCAGGGTACTCATAGTGGCTCCTTGTTGTTCGCGGTTGTCCCGATTGTGTCCTGACTGGCCGGCGGTTACCAGCAACCTTTGGTGGAAGACGCATCCAGTGTAATGAGGTGATGTGGTGGTTTTCTGATCAAATTTGAAATCCCTGTCACGTTTCTGTAGCCTTTAATTTAATTGAACGTTCAATTAATAAAGATTGGATGGAAAGCCCATGCCGAAAGTCGGAATGAAAGACACCCGCCGCCAGCAACTGATCGACGCCACCATGGAGTCCATCGCTGAACTGGGGATGCAGAACACCACGATCGTGAGCATCAGCAAGCGGGCGGGAATGTCGTCCGGCATCATCAGCCACTATTTCGGGGGCAAGCAGGGGCTGATTGAGGCCGCCTTGCGCTACCTGCTGGACCAGTTAGGCAAGGAGCTGCGGGAGCGCATGGCGAAAACTGATCGCTCCCCGGCTCAGCGGCTGGACTGCATCATCGAGTCCAACTTTTCCGAGTTCCAGCGTTCGGCGCTGGCGGCGAAAACCTGGCTCAGCTTCTGGGCCCGCTCGATGCACGAGCCAGGGCTGAAGCGTTTGCAGCAGATCAACAACGCCCGGCTGTACAGCAACCTGCGTTATTCCTTCGCGCAGGTGCTGCCGCAGGCCGAGGCGACAGCCGCGGCCCGGCAAACGGCGGCGATGATCGACGGGTTCTGGTTGCGCAGCGCCCTGAGCCTGGACCCGGCCGAGAGCTTTGAAGCCGGCGAGCGGCTGTGCAAGCAGTTTGTCCACGAGACACTGGCCCGGGCTGGCGTCTGAGCCAATTTGAATTCCATGGCCCACAAGGCCTGAAGACACCGAACAGAGGTTACCAACGCGCTATGTCTGCATCTCTTCCTGTGGTTCAGAATTTTGTCCACGGCCGGTTTCTGGCCAACAGCACCGGCGAGACCTTCCCGGTGGTGAATCCGGCCACGGGCCAGGTGATCTATGAAGTGGAAGTGGCGGATGAGTCTGTGCAACAGGCCGCCATCGAGAGCGCCCGCGCCGGTTTTGCCCAGTGGGCCGCCACACCGGCCATTGAGCGCAGCCGTATTCTGCTGAAAGCGGTGGCCTTGCTCCGCGAGCGCAACGACGAGCTGGCGGCAGTGGAAGTGCGTGACACCGGTAAACCTTGGCAGGAAGCGGAAGCTGTGGATGTGGTGACCGGCGCCGATGCCATTGAGTTCTTTGCCGGCCTGGCGCCGTCCATCGAAGGTAACCAGCAGGATCTGGGTGGCGATTTCTACTACACCCGCCGGGAGCCGCTGGGCATCTGCGCCGGTATCGGCGCCTGGAACTATCCGATCCAGATCGCCTGCTGGAAGTCGGCCCCGGCCCTGGCCTGCGGCAACGCCATGATCTTCAAGCCATCCGAAGAAACCCCCATGGGCGCAGTGAAGCTGGCGGAAATCTTTATCGAAGCCGGTGTGCCGGCGGGCGTGTTCAACGTGGTGCAGGGCGCTGCCGAAGTGGGCCAGTGGCTGACCCATCACCCGGAGATTGCCAAGGTGTCGTTCACCGGCGAGGTGGGCACCGGCAAGAAGGTGATGGCCGCCGCCGCGTCGTCGCTGAAAGACGTGACCATGGAACTGGGTGGCAAGTCGCCGCTGATCATTTTCGACGACGCGGACCTGGAGAACGCCATCTCCGCCGCCATGGTGGGTAATTTCTACACCCAGGGCGAGATCTGCACCAACGGTACCCGGGTGTTTGTGCACGAGGACCTCTACCCGCGCTTTATCGAGCGCCTGCTGGAGCGCACACGCAAGAACATCAAGGCCGGTGACCCGATGAACCCGGACACCAACTTCGGCGCGCTGATCTCCAAAAAGCATCAGGAACTGGTGTTGGGTTACATCAGCAAAGGGCTGGCCGAAGGCGCCACGCTCAGCCACGGCGGACGGGCCTTTGAGCCGGAGGATTCTCAGGGCGGCTATTTCGTGGAACCGACCATTTTCACCGACTGCACCGACGACATGACCATCGTGAAGGAAGAGATCTTCGGGCCGGTGATGTCTGTGCTCACCTTCCGCGACGAAGACGAGGTGATTGCCCGTGCCAACAATACCGATACCGGACTTGCCGCGGGTGTGTTCACCAATGATATCCGCCGGGCACACCGGGTGATTCACCAGATCCAGGCCGGCATCTGCTGGATCAACAGCTACGGTGCCTCCCCGGCGGAAATGCCGGTGGGTGGCTACAAACTCTCCGGTATCGGTCGTGAGAACGGGCGCGAGACCATTGCGCACTACACCCGGATCAAGTCGGTGTATGTGGGCATGGAAGACATCGACGCCCCGTTTTAACCCTGCAGGCCACAGAGGAGAACGCGTATGAAAGAAAACCAATACGACTACATCATTGTGGGTGCGGGCTCAGCCGGTTGTGTGCTGGCTAACCGTCTGACCGAGGACAGTGAAAACCGGGTGCTGCTGCTGGAAACCGGTGGCAGTGACAAGAGCATCTTCATCCAGATGCCCACCGCGCTATCCATTCCCATGAACACCAAAAAGTACGCCTGGCAGTTCGAGACCGAGCCGGAGCCGTATCTGGACAATCGCCGCATGCATTGCCCCCGGGGCAAGGTGCTGGGTGGTTCGTCATCCATCAATGGCATGGTGTATGTCCGTGGCCATGCCCGGGATTTCGACGAGTGGCAGTCTGAAGGTGCCGACGGCTGGAACTACCGTAACGTGCTGCCCTATTTCAAGAAGGCGGAAACCTGGGCCTTCGGCGGCGATGCCTACCGGGGGAATTCCGGCCCCCTGGGTGTGAACAACGGCAATAACATGCGCAACCCGCTGTATACAGCGTTCATCCGGGCCGGCGTCGATGCCGGTTATCTGGAGACCGATGATTACAACGGTGCCCGCCAGGAAGGTTTTGGCGCCATGCACATGACCGTGAAGAACGGTCGCCGCTGGTCCACCGCCAACGCCTACCTTCGCCCGGCCATGGCGCGGCCGAATCTGACGGTGGTCACCCATGCCCTGGTGCATAAGGTCCTTCTGGAGGGCAAAACCGCCACCGGCGTGCGCTATGAGCAGGGCGGCCAGGTGCATGAGGCCAAAGCCGCCAAGGAAGTGATTCTGTCGGCCGGTTCTATTGGCTCGCCACATTTGTTGCAGCTTTCGGGTATTGGCAAGCGCGAAGTGCTGGAGCAGGCCGGTATTGAGGTGAAGCATGAGCTGCCGGGCGTGGGTGAGAACCTGCAGGATCACCTGGAGTTCTACTTCCAGTTCCGCTGCCAGAAGCCGGTCTCCCTGAATGGCAAACTGGACTGGTGGAACAAGCTCAAGATCGGGGTGCGCTGGATTCTGCGCAAGGATGGCCTGGGGGCCACCAACCATTTCGAGTCCTGTGGTTTTATCCGCTCCAAGGCCGGCGTTGAATGGCCGGACCTGCAATACCATTTCCTGCCGGCGGCCATGCGCTACGACGGCCGCGAAGCCTTTGATGGCGACGGTTTCCAGCTCCACATTGGTCATAACAAGCCGAAGAGCCGGGGTTTTGTGCATGTGCAGTCTGCCGACCCCAAACAGGCCCCGCGCATCCGTTTCAACTACCTGGAACACGAGGCCGACCGCGAAGGCTTCCGCGACTGCGTGCGCCTGACCCGGGAGATCATCAACCAGCCGGCCATGGACGAGTACCGCGGAGCAGAAATCCAGCCC
Source organism: Marinobacter sp. EN3 (assembly GCF_000475315.1). Taxonomy (NCBI): domain Bacteria; kingdom Pseudomonadati; phylum Pseudomonadota; class Gammaproteobacteria; order Pseudomonadales; family Marinobacteraceae; genus Marinobacter; species Marinobacter sp. EN3. Next base: position 31,726 of record NZ_AXCC01000028.1, on the reverse strand, counting down.
GGTGTGGATGTGCAGAGCGATGAGCAGATCGATGCCTTCGTGCGCCAGGCGGTGGAGAGCGCTTATCACCCGTCCTGTTCCTGCAAGATGGGCACTGATGCGCTGGCGGTGGTAGACCCGGAAACCCGCGTGCGCGGTATCCAGAATCTGCGGGTGGTGGATTCGTCCATCTTCCCGACCATACCCAATGGCAACCTGAACGCGCCCACCATCATGGTGGCCGAGCGGGCAGCCGACCTTATCCGGGGCAGGGAGCCCCTGCAACCTTCGGACGCGCCGGTCTTCATGGATGACCAATGGCAGGCGCGCCAACGTCCGGGACAAGCGAAACGGTCGCTGGCCTAGCGACCGCAGTCCCGGCCCGGGTACGCAAGGTGCCCGGGTAGCAAGCCCTCAGGATTTCCCTATCAGCGCGACGGCATCCCGCCGTTTTCGGGCGACTGATAGGCAAGTCCTGGGTTTGTGTCCGATTCGAAAGAAGCAGCGCTTACAAAGTAGAGGAGGAACACCCATGCTGTGCACTACAATGACAAGGAACAACCGGAGGGAGATCGCATGACACTCTGGTTATCCACAGGCCTGATCTTTACCTTCGCCGCCATCGCCCTGATTCTGTATCGGTGGTGGAACATGCAGTGCATCGGCGTTACGCCGGTTCGCACGCTGACCTTCATTGCCATCCTGTTCACCTCCGGTCTGGATGTGGGGCTGATCATGTTCCCGCTTACCGAGTTCGGTGGTTACGGCAATGTCTCTGAAAACCCGGAATACGCCTTTGCCAACCCGCTGGCCATTGAGTTCGGGTTCTGGGCCTTCCTGATCTGGGGCTTCTATTTCCTGACCTGCTTCTACTTTGCCATCATTGAGCCGCGGGTGAAGTTCTTCGAGATTCCGATGGTGAAGCTGGTCAACAACGTGGTGATTATCGGCACCTGCGCGTTCACCGCTTACCTGCTGCTGGTGAATCTGCCCTGGTATCTGCCGCAACTGGGCGATGGTGAATCGGTGGTGCCGGCGTTCTACCTCATCGTGTTCCTGTCCATTGCGCTGGCTGTGTATTCCAGCTCCAAGGTCAAATACATCCGTATTCTGAGTGTTGGTTCCAGTGTGCTGTTCATTACCCTGATTGCGGGTATGTGGTTCCGGGCATTTGTTATGGGTAAAGGCTCGCCGGCAGATTTCTTTGGCACCGCCGGCATGCTCGGTGAGTACTTTGCCAACATCCATCACTTTGTCCTGCCCATCAACGACTACCACGAGTTTTATCTGTTCTGGTGGTTTGCCTGGAGCATCATGATTGGTCAGTTCACCGCGCGTTTCGTGAGTGGTATCAAAACCTGGCAGCTGCTGATTGCCATGCTGGTTGTGCCGTCCGTTGCCATTGGCGTGTGGTTCAGCGTGCTCTATTACTATCACGCGGAGGGGCTGAAGATTGCCGCCTTCACCAACATCGCCATGATCTCGGTGGGCGTGTTGATGGTCATCAACTCCCTGGATTCCCTGATCCGGCTCTACACCGATAACCTGAACCTCACGGCGCAACGCCTGGGGCGGGTGAATTATGTGCTCTTCAACCTGGTGGCCATGGTCGGGCTGACCATGTTGTTCAAGCTGGATTTCCTGCGGATTCAGTGGGTGGGTGCGCTGGTGATTGCACTCTACTTTGGTTGCTTTGGTTATATACTGCTCAGGAAACGTTCAGAGGTGGCTGCCATCCAAACGTCACCAAAAGAAAATATTCTGGACTTCCGCAAGATTGAACTTGCAGGTTAAGGCCCCATATCAATGGCAGGTGGCTGAAGGCCCGGAAGGCTTTTGGCCGCCATGTTTAGCCGAAGTTGATGGCTGTATATAGGCTATGCCTATGCTGAGATTGGAAATAATCAATTTTCACTCAGATGGTCAAACCCGTATCTTGTGCATCGTTTCCAAACCATCAGTTAAATGAACCGACAGGAGTTATTCTGAGATGGGTATCGTTAACAGCGAAATCAAACCGTTCAACGCCACCGCATTCAAGCAGGGCGAGTTCGTAGAAATTTCTGAAGCCGACGTTAAAGGCAAGTGGGCCATCTTCTTCTTCTACCCGGCCGACTTCACCTTCGTGTGTCCGACCGAGCTGGGCGACGTGGCTGACAAGTACGAAGAGCTGCAGAAGCTGGGCGTAGAAGTGTTCTCTGTATCTACTGATACTCACTTCACCCACAAAGCATGGCACGACACTTCCGAGACCATCGGCAAGATCAACTACTACATGGTTGGCGACCAGACTGGCACCATCACCAACAACTTCGGTGTTATGCGTGAAGGCCAGGGCCTGGCAGACCGCGCCACCTTCCTGATCGATCCGGACGGTATCATCCAGGCTGTTGAAATCACTGCCGAAGGCATCGGCCGTGACGCAGACGACCTGCTGCGCAAGGTTAAAGCTGCCCAGTACGTTCGCAACCATCCTGGCGAAGTTTGCCCGGCCAAGTGGAAAGAAGGCGAAGAAACTCTGGCTCCGTCTCTGGACCTGGTTGGCAAGATCTAAGTTTCCCCGATTCGGTGAAACTTACAGAAAGGCCCGCACTGCGGGCCTTTTTTGTATCTATCAATCGTTACGACTGAATTTTATAGGTATGGCCTATCAGAAGGTTTGGGTCAATCAATTTGAGCAACGAACCGTCTGGCCGTATCTTAATCATAACTTCAGATAACGATTCATTATTGAATTCAGAAACTTAGTTTCACGACATAAAGGGGAATACCAAACATGTTGGATGCCAATATCAAAGGACAGTTGAAGGCCTATATGGAAAAGCTGCAGCAGCCGATTGAGCTGGTGGCAGCCTATGACGACAGCAAGAAGTCCGAGGAGCTCAAGCAGCTGCTGGAAGAAATCGAGCCGATGTCCGAGAAGATCAGCCTGCGGACCGAGGAATCGACTGAGGTGCGTCGTCCGTCCTTCGCCATCAATCGTGTAGGCACCGACATTGGCGTTCGCTTTGCCGGTATTCCCATGGGCCACGAATTTACTTCGCTGGTGCTGGCCCTGCTGCAGGTGGGTGGCCATCCATCCAAGGCGTCTCAGGAAGTGATCCAGCAGGTTCAGGAGCTGGAAGGTGAGTTCGAGTTTGAAACCTACTTCTCGCTGTCCTGCCAGAACTGCCCGGACGTGGTTCAGGCGCTGAACCTGATGAGCGTGCTGAACCCGAACATCAAGCACACCTCCATTGACGGTGCCCTGTTCCAAGACGAAGTTGAGCAGCGTGAAGTGATGGCGGTACCCAGTGTTTACCTGAATGGCCAGCCCTGGGGCCAGGGCCGGATGACGCTCGAAGAGATTGCGGCCAGGCTGGACACCAACTCGGCGGAAAAAGAAGCTCGTAAGATCAACCAGAAAGATGCGTTTGACGTTCTGGTGATCGGTGGTGGCCCGGCAGGTTCTGCTGCTGCTATCTATGCCGCACGAAAGGGCATTTCGACCGGTATCGCGGCTGAGCGTTTTGGTGGCCAGGTGGCCGACACCATGGGCATCGAAAACCTGATTTCCGTGCCTTATACCGAAGGCCCGAAACTGGTGGCGGCCATGGAGCAGCACGTCAACGAATACGACGTCGACATCATGAACATGCAGCGTGCCGAGAAGCTGATTCCGGCCGAGCAGACCGGTGGCCTGCACGAAGTGCGCCTGGCAAACGGCGGCTCTCTGAAAGCTCGCACGGTGATTCTGTCCACCGGCGCCCGCTGGCGCCAGATGGGTGTGCCGGGTGAGGAAGAGTATCGCAACAAGGGCGTGGCCTACTGCCCGCACTGCGACGGCCCGCTGTTCAAAGGCAAGCGCGTGGCGGTGATTGGCGGTGGTAACTCCGGCGTGGAAGCGGCCATCGACCTGGCAGGTATTGTCGGCCACGTGACGCTGATCGAGTTTGGCGAGCAGATGCGTGCCGATGAAGTGCTGCAGAAGAAACTGCGCAGCCTGAACAACGTGAAGATTATTACCTCTGGCCAGACCACGGAAGTGGTAGGTACCGATGGGAAGGTCAGCGGCCTGAACTACACCGACCGTACCACCGGTGAGTCGCATCACGTTGAGCTGGAAGGCGTGTTTGTTCAGATCGGCCTGGTGCCGAACACCGAGTGGCTGAAAGGCGACATCGAACTGAGCCAGCACGGCGAGATCATCGTAAATGACCGTAACGAGACCTCGATCCCGGGTGTGTTCGCGGCGGGTGATGCCACCACCGTGCCCTACAAGCAGATCGTGATCTCTATGGGTGAGGGTTCCAAGGCTGCCCTGAGCGCCTTCGATTTCCTGATCCGTAACTCTGCTGAGTAAGTTGTTCACACAAGCTTGAATTCAGGCTGACCCCTGAAACCGGCGCCCACGGGAAGTGGGCTGCCGGTTTTTTTATGGCTTCAGGAACGGTCCGAGATGTCCTGTTCCAGGCTGCCCGTCATGGTTTGGGGCTGGCCATCCGCTTCAAACAGGTGGCCATAGGCCCGGCGAACGCCGTCAACGATGAAATCGAAGGGCACATCGTCGAATACGCCGTGATCGTTGATGTATTCCATATGCGCCTGGCCGTCTTCCGTGAATTCCTGGAAGACCGAGTCGTTCACCCCATCAAACGGCAGGGGCTCCACCTTCATCAGCTCGCATAACTGTCGGTTGAAGGCCGGTGTGGCCTTCACCCAGCGACCATTGAGATACAGCTCGATAAAGCCGTGCATGCGGAAAATGTCGGAACGCAGCCACTCAATCAGCTTCGGGCTGGACAGATGGTTACGTACATCCGCCAGGCCCAGCCGGCTGGGAATGCCGATGGTGCGGGCAGCAGCACCCAGGAGCACGGCTTTGGGGATGCAGTAGGTTTCGCCCGATTCCAGCGCGTAACTGGCTGAGAGCGTGCGTGGCTCGGTTCTGAACACGTAGGGGTTGTACTGGATGCTGTCGCGCACCGCCAGATACAGCGCCTTGATCTGTTCCACAGGATTTTCCGGTATGCCAGTGAGTTGCTGCCGGACCCAGGCGTCGACGGCGGGATGGTCGTAGTCGAAGAAGGGGGTGGCTCTCAGGTAGTTTTCCATTCCGGGCATCCAGGGTTTGCGCATGGTCGGCTGATGATCTCCCGATTAGCAAGCTACGGGCAATGGCATTTTCCGCCATTCGTGATGATCATATGCACCGGATTTGGTTACCGGATGGGGCGATTCACTTCGTATGCCGGATTGTTCGTTATACTGATCGAATAGATGTGCCGACGGTTAAGGAAATGCATGGTCTTGCGCGTAGTACTGCTGGTCAGTCTGTTGTTCTGTTCTGTTTGTCGGGTCGCCGCTGCCGACACCTCCCCGAATGTGGTTTTTCTGTCGCCGGATAATTCCCGTTTCTGGCAGATGGTCGCCGGGTTTATGACGCAGGTTGCTGAGGATCTGGAGGTTGAATTCGATGTTCAGTTCGATGAGGAGCGGCATCGACTCAGCTATCTGAGGCTGGTTCAACAGGTCCTAGACCGTGAGGATAAACCCGATTACCTGATTATCATGTGGAAGGATCAGGTAACCACTCAGATACTGGAGTACGCGCGCCAGCACAAGGTTAAGGTGTTCTCGTTCAACACCGCGGTCCCAGAGGCGGCGCGCGAGAAAGTGGGCGCCGCGCCCAGGGAAAAACTGGAGAACTGGATTGGTCATCTGGGGGTAGATAATGTCTCCGGTGGTCAAAAACTGGCCAGGCTGCTCGAACAACGGGCACTGGAACGCAGTCTGATTCAGCCCGGGCAGCCGGTGCCCATCGTTGCGCTGACAGGAACCCTGGATTCCTCTGCGGCTCGTGATCGCATTCGTGGCCTGCTCGAGGTGACGGATGGTGAAAGCGCTCAGCTGTTGCAGTCCGTTCGTGCCGACTGGAGTGAGGTGCAGGCGAGAGACAAGACGTCGGTATTGTTGAAGCGGTACCCGAACATGGCTGTGGTCTGGAGCGCCAGCGATGGCATGGCTCTTGGCGCCATTGACGCTGCCAAGCGTGCGGGCCGACATCCGGGCAAAGACCTGGTAGTGGGTGGCGTTGACTGGGAGCCGGAAGCGCTTGCGGCGATTCGCACCGGCGAGCTGCATGTCAGTCTTGGCCGGCATTTCATGGGCGGAGGCCTGGCGTTGTTGCTGGTGCACGACTACCACCGGGGATACGACTTTGCCGACAGCGGGCAATCGGCCTCACTGCATTATCAGTTTCAGGCAGCGACCGCCGACAACGTTGATGAAATCGCCCACATGCTGGCGCCGGAAAACTGGAAAGCTGTCGATTTCCGGGCATTCAGTCGTGTGTTCAATTCGCAGCTCCGAGAGGTGCCTGTGAGTGCCGACGGGTTAATGGACGGCTTTTCGGCGGCGCTGGTGAAGCAGCCCATCAGGTAGCGCACCGGAGGAAGGGGCTCCCTCCGGTCGCCAGTATTGCTCAGGATTTTCCCTCAAAGCCCTGCATGACATTGACCGCATTCACGCCAATGGCGTCCACATCGTAGCCGCCTTCCATGGTAAACACGGTGGGCAAACCCAGCTGCGCCAGGCGCTGCCCCAGGCTGAGGTAGTCGCCCGAGGCCAGCTTGAAGAACGAGATGGGGTCGTGCTCGAAGGTGTCCACGCCCAGCGCCACCACCAGGGCATCGGGCTTGAACACTTCAATGCGTTCGCAAGCGGTTTCCAGGCCCTGGCTCCAGGTGCTGTAGGGTGTGCCCGGCGGATAGACGATGTTCAGGTTGTAGCCTTCGCCGGTACCTTCTCCGAGCTCGTCTTCAAACCCGAGAAAGTGCGGGAACACCAGATCCGGGTCGCCGTGCAGGCTGATGGTGAGGACATCGGCCCGGTTATAAAAAATGGCCTGGGTGCCATTGCCGTGATGGAAATCCACGTCCAGGATAGCAACCTTGCCGTAGCCCTGGTCCCGGAACGCCTGCGCCACGATAGCTGCGTTGTTGAAGAAGCAGTAGCCGCCGAACAGGTCGGCGTGGGCGTGGTGCCCGGGTGGTCGGCACAGGGCAAAGGCAGCGCGCTCACCATCGGCCACCAGTTTCTGGGCGGTCAGGGCCACGTTGGCGGAAGCGCGGGCGGCTTCCCAGGTGCCCTCCGAGATCGAGGTTTCGGCGGCAAAGCTGTAATAGCCCAGGCGGCCATCAATGTCCTTGGGAATCCGGTGGCGCATGCCCCGGCCTGCCCAAACCGCGGGAATGGCTTCGCCGGGCTTGCCCGCAGCCAGCCAGTCCTGCCAGCAGGTCTCCAGAAAGGCCACGTAATCCGGTGTGTGCACGCGCTGGATCGGCGCCAGCCCGAATTCTTCCGGCTCCAGAATCTTGCCCAGGGCCTGGTCTTTCACCCGGGCCAGGATGGTCTCGGCCCTTGAAGGTTTTTCATGGGGTTCGATCAGCAGGCCGCCATCCAGTTCGGTGCGCACATGGCGCCGGCTGTGCAACGGGGAGAAGACGGTTTTCATAGGGCGCGAATCCTTGATATCAACGTGGGAGCACTCTGGCACAGGTTTGTGCATGGCTCAAACCCGGTAAGTGTGGCAGGCTGGGGTGCAGCATCGGGAGAGGGGATTACCGCTATGACAGAACTGGTTGCCGGGCTTACGCTCAGCCAGGGGCTGGGGCAGCTGTGTGGGTTGGTGGCCCTGGGGTTCTGTATTGCCGGTTTTGCCAACAAGAACGACGACCGCCTGCTGGTCCTGCTGATTTCGGCCAATGTGGCCTTCGCCCTGATGTTCGCGTTCTTTCAGAGCTGGACGGCGGCGGCCCTGACGGTACTGGTGATCCTGCGCATCGCCCTGGCACGCCGGTACCAGGGCAACGGGTTGATCATGGCGGCTATGCTGGTGGTCAATCTGCTGGTGGCCTGGGCAACCTGGACGTCTGCTACCGATGTGTTTCCCCTCACCGCCGCCGTTCTCGGCACTGTGGGCATGTTCATGCTCCGGGGTATTCCCCTGCGTATTGTTCTGGGGCTGGCGGCGCTGGCCTGGATGCTCAATAACCTGGTGATCGGATCCGTCGGCGGTACCCTGGCTGAGGGTATGGTGCTGGTTACCAACATCATTACCATCATCCGCCTGTACCGGCTGCAGAAACAATATCCCGGGCTTGATCTGCAGGCGCCAAGGTCGGGAGAAGAGCGCGGGTAAGTTTGTCGTCGTCGCTGGCTTTGGCTATGGTCTAAGGGTGCCAACGGGCACCTCGTAACCGCCAATCAGGAGTGATGCATGGCAAACGACAGTTATCATGAGCCGGTAGGTGAACTGACAGACGACACCCGTGATATGCACCGGGCCGTCAGTTCGCTGATGGAAGAGTTTGAAGCCGTTGACTGGTACAACCAGCGGGTGGATGCCTGCAAGGATCCGGAACTCAAAGCGATTCTTGAACACAATCGCGACGAGGAGAAAGAACACGCGGCCATGGTGCTTGAGTGGATTCGGCGGAAGGATCCGACCATGGACAAGTATCTGAGGGAGTTTTTGTTTAAGGACGGTCCTATTGGCCATCATGATTGATCGATGAAAAAGCCCCGGCTGAAGCCGGGGCAAAGTACCTCATCAATAAAGAGTGCTCTATACAGGACAGCGGGGTTTATCGGTCTTCGTAACGTTCGTGCTTGAAGAACACCCCATTGTCGCCAAACTGAGAGGCAATCATATCCGAGGTTAGCACCAGCTCACCCACCTTCCGCGCGCTGTTGCGGCGTTCCTCAGCCAGCCTGCGGTTGCGAGACGGGAAGATTGAGGTGCGGATGTCGCGGTCGGTTGCGTACACGTCGTACAGCTTGGTGCCTTCGGTCAGGGTCATCAGGCTTTCCCGGAAGTCGTGTGGTTCACTGGGGAAATGCGTTGTCAGCTCCGGATTTGGCACAAAGTACACCTGGCTGGGTGCCTTGGGATCGCTGACTGCCTCACCACGTTGGGTCACTTCGGAGAAGTCGTTCACCATCAAACGGGTAGGCTTGGTGGTAACCAGCGAGAACAGGATGGTGCTGCCCAGGGAGTCGTTCAGCTCCGGCGACACATAGTTTGATAGTTCGTTCGCGAAGAAGTTGTGGTTATCGCCTTGGCCCGACAGGGTGTACAACGCCGAGACGTTGCGTGAGGGCTGGCCATCCACGAACAGTTTCAGGGCCATGCCCGGAGCAAAGCCGCGCTCCTGCGGATCGCCGGTGACGGACAGCCGCAGCAGGCCGTGGTCAGCGCCTTCAAACAGCCCGGTGAAGCCGTGGCCGGAGGTGGCGTTGAACTGTACCCGGCCCATCACGGCCTGCGGGTGGATCGGCTTTTCATAGCCGGCCGGAGCCACGTCCGATTCCACTTTTACCTTGTCCCACAGCACCTTGCTGATCAGGCCGCCAACGTCTACGTCCTGCTGTGCCGGCAGTTCGCCTTCGTTGTACTCGGTGCGCACGGCGCCGTTTACCCACAGGTGCATCTGCTTCTGCTCGGCACTCCAGCTCTCGTATTCAGCCGGCATATTCAGGCCCCAGGGCTTGAAGGCGTTATCCATGCCAGCCAGGGCGCTGCTCAGGGCCGGGTGATGACGCTTGAGTACATCCACCATGGTGTTGTTCTCGACCCACGCCATACCTTCCGGGGTGTATACCTCAGGCGTGTAATCGGTGGTGAAGAAGCGGTCGGTCATCAGCCGGCGGGAGGCGTTCAGGATGAAGATCTGGAACGAGGTTTCACCAAAGCCGAAGCCGTCGGGGCGGGTTTCTTCCGCCAGTGAGCCTACCAGGGTATCGATTAGCTCGATGTCGTTGTTGTACAACCGCTTGAGGTTGGCCAGCAGTTCCGGATCGGAGGTCAGGTCTTCAAATTTGGTGATTTCCTTGAGGCCAATGGCCCGGCGGAACTCGTTGTAACGAGGTACACCGCGCTCGCGGTCACGCAGTACGTCGATGGCGGCCATGTCGATGTCGCCGATCAGCGGCATGGACAGGTTACGCAGGAATTCCGGGTAGTTTTCCAGGACCAGCGCACCCGGGTGGGTAATGCCGAAGGAATACCACAGGCGGTCTGCGCCCACATCGTCCAGTACCTCTTCGGCGTTGCCGTCCCGGGTATCCGGAATGGCAATACGCTCGCTCACCACGCTGGTGCCGACATCGTACACTTCGATGTCATCCCGCATTAGGGGGTGCATGCGGTACACCGACACGAATTCTTCGGTCAGGGTGTAGGGTACATCGTAGTTGTTGGGGGCACGGGAGCCCACCAGGCCGCCCAGTGCGTGGTCAATCACGCCCGGTTCCATGTTGGCGATGTCGCTGTCAATACCCAGCAGCCTGAACAGGTTGGCAATGCCAGACACGTTATTGGTCAGTTCATCCAGTGCATCCTGGAAGAATTCCCGGTTCTCGATGTCACCGCCTACGCCCCACCAGTTGGCGTACATGGCGCGCTTGAGGACCGGGTTGTCGAGGATGGCCGGGGTCCATTCCACGGTGTGGATCTTGGCCATCAGGGCCGAGTTCACCAGCCGGGCCTTGTCGTACAGCCACTGGTCGGTGGCGTTCGGGTACCGTTGCTTCAGGCGTTCGGCAATGGCGTTGTGTTCCTGGGTGAACAGGCGGTGCAGCATGCTCAGGCCGACCCACCAGTTTTCACTGAAACCGGTCACTGGCTTGCCGCTCATGAATTCGGTCGGCAGTGAGTTGTCGGAATCGACTTTCAGCTTGCCGTCGACAAAGGCTCGTACTTTGTCGCTGGTTTCCTTATCGCTGCCATACAGTTGGGAGCCGTCCCACCAGTGGGTGTTGGTGTTCTGGTAGGTGGCCGGGCGGCCGGCTTCCGCTGCCGTGCGGCTCGGGTCCGGCTGGGTGCGTTGCACGCTCATGGTACCCGAGCCCAGGGGGTCACCCGGCGGGAGCTGGAACACTATGTCGTCGCCTTCCATTCGCGGTCCGTGGTCAAACCAGTCATGCACCATGAACTGGATCCACGCTGCGGCAGCGAAGTTAACGATGGTGGCCGGCTTCATTTCCTCGCCGCGAGCCATCAGCACGTTACTGATTTCCCGGGGGTTCGGGGTCAGCAGGATGTCGTTCTCGGTCTCGGCGTAGGTAAGCGAAGGGTCTACGTTACGGCCGAAACGGGCGAAGGCGGAACCTTCCGCCGGGTTTTCCAGGATGTTACAGGTGCCGTCTTCGGTACGGGCGGTCTTGCTGCGCTCGTCACAGGTAATATCTGTGTTCAGGCGGTCCCAGTTTTCCACATCGAACATGTTGTTGTTGAGCAGTTCGGTGCGTTCTATGCCGAGAGTCAGCAGGCCACCGACGATGCCGATCGTGCCGAACTTGGTGAGTGCGGGCCAGGTGACCCACGGAGTGATACTCATGATCCCTCTCCTTGCTTCAGTTTATTGTGTTTGTTGGAGCAGGATTCAGGGTCGCGGCCCGGGCGAAAAATTGCCCCCTACCGGGGGAGGGGGTGGCGGGTTATATTCAGGCTCGATTGCGGAAGTGTGAACTGTTGGGCGCTTTCATTGTCGCTTCAAGCGTCATGCTTGCGCCGGTCCTTTGCGGGGGCCAGCAGCACGGCTTCGGTGCGGTTGGAGACCCCTAGCTTGGCGTAGATGTTTTTCAGGTGCCATTTGATGGTGGAGAGGGTGTTACCGGTCTGTTCGCTGATCTGCCGGTTGTTCAGGCCTTCGAGCAGTAATCCGTAGATGGTCTGTTCCCGGGCGGTGAGCTGGGTTGCGGGTGCGGGGTTGGCTGCCGTGCGTTCAGCCAGCAGCGTGCCGTACAGGGCAAGGTAGTTCTCGGGCAGCTCCAGCCCCTGGCCGGTGGCGGCTGACAGCAGGCTGCCAAAGCCGGGCGCCTCGTCGAACAGGTTGCGGGTCAGGTTGTGCAAGCCATAGTCGTGGATCAGGTTGTTGACGGTTTGCCGGCTGTCTTGGTCGTTGGCGTGTTCGCAAAGATGTCGATTGGTGTCGATCACCAATGCCCGGCTGACCAGTCCGGTCTCCCTGAGTTCCATCGCCAGCACCCTTAGTATGCGAGCGGCAGTCGAGGGCCGGCCAGCGGCCCGCAGCCAGTAAACCGTCGCTAGGCCCTGCCGTTCCCTCTGTTCGGTATAGCCTTGGGGCTGATCCCATTCGCCGGTTTGCAGCTTTCTGGCCAGACCGGACCTTTGCGCCAGGATTTCTGCCCGTTCACGGCCTTTTCCCAGCCAGGTCTGGCGCAGGCGCTCGGCCAGCAGGTGGCTGAGAAAGCGCTGGTTGCGCGCCGGTTCCAGTATGTGCTCCAGCTTGGCCAGGAAGTGGGTGGCTTTATCTGTCTGGCCACTGGCAAACAGGCAGCGTGCGTGGGTCAGGTAAACCGTGGCGATGACTTCAATGGCGGAGGTTTTGTTCAGCTTGGGCAGCAAGTCGTTACACAGGCTGGCGGCCTCGGCCAGGCGGTTCTGGTCATACAGGGCAACCACCATGGCGGTGCTGCGCAGAATGCGGTTGGCGCCGTGGGGTGCCATAGTGCTGTAGGCCTGTTCCACAACCCTGGTGGCCTGCCCGGGACGGCCCAGGCTGCGGTGGCACAGGGCGATGATTAGCCCGGCGTAGTCGGCCATAAAGTGATGGCCGGTCTGTTTCAGGGCTTCCTGCCCCTGTCGGGCATAGTCCAGGGCCCGTGCCGGTCGGGCGTGCTGCAAATGGTGATAGGCGGCCATGCACAGGCACAGTGGATAGATGTCATAGTGCCGGCTGTGCTGCACCAGGTCGTCGTAGTCGTCCCGGCTGATAAACCGGGTGTCGTTCTGGAAAAGCTCAAGGTACAGCGCCAGAAAGCGAACCAGCACCCGGTGGTGGTCGGCAGAAACCTCGCCAGAGTTTCGGCGACGAAAGATCTCCAGCATGGTGGCAGCCTGATCGAACCGGCCAGACAGAATCAGTGAGCAGATCAACGGTACAGCAATGGCTGTGCGCAGCAGTATTGGGTTGCCCTGCAGGCGATACTCCCAGAACAGGATGCCTGAGAAATGGCCTTCCCGGGCCCAGGCGGTAAAGGCGGCTTCCAACACATTGGCCAACAGAAGCTGTTGCCCGTTAGCTTGCGCATGCTTGAGTGCCTGATGAAGATCGCCCATTTTCAGGAAAGAGTCTGCTGCGCGACTGTGAAGCTCTGGTAATAGCTCCGGGGCTTCTCGTTCCAGTCGAGTTTGAAGAAAGCTTCTTAGCAACGGGTGAAAGCGATACCAGCCCGCTTCGTGCTCCATCGGCATTAAAAAGAGCTGCTGCCGCGCCAGCTCCTCGAGTACCACGGCACTGCCTGAATGTCGCAAGACCTGATCGCAGAGAGGGCCGTTGATCCGGTCAAACAGAGCACTTTGCAGGCACAGGCCGCGTAGGGAATCCGGAAGGCCTCGTAGAACGATATCGCCAAAATAGGCCATGACATCTGGTTGGTGGCCGGCGAAGTTCTCCAGGGCTTCTTTGCCGTTACGGCGCGCTGCCAGAAGTGCCAGTCTTAACCCGGTCACCCAGCCTTCGGTGAGCCGCAACAAGGAATCCAACGTGTTCTGAGACACTTCCGGTTGATCTAGCGCACTGCACAGCTTACGGGTTTCCGTGGCATTAAAGCGCAGATCTTCCATGGTGAGTTCGGTTAATTGCTGTTGCAGACGGAGCTGGCTCATACGTAGGTCTGGCTCGGTCCGGCTGGCCAAGAGCAGGTGCAAGTTCGCCGGTGGACTGTCGAGCAGATGGTTGAAGGTTTCGAGAATGAGCGGGTTCGCATCCAGGTATTGGAAATCATCAATGACCAGAACCACGGGTTGCTCCACGCCCGCCAGGCTGCAACTCAGAGCTTCGGCAATATCCACCGGCGCTGCATTGTTACCGGTGTCGAACGGCGTGAACGCGGAGGCATCGAACCGGGGCACAGAGGTCCGAAGGGCTTCACCCAGACGCCCGAAGAAACGGGCCTGGTCGCCATCCCGATCGGTCAATGCCAGCAGAGCAATGGCCGCCACCGGATTGGTGGCCAGCCATTGTCGGATCAGTGTGGTTTTGCCATAGCCGGCCGGGGCAGTGATCAGGGTGAGCCGACCGGACAGGCCGCCTTGCAGTTTCTGCAAGAGCGGTGATCGCTCAAGAGTTGACGGCAGACTGTTGGCCGTAAGGGGTTCTATCAACATTGGGTTGTTTTTGTTGTTGCATCGGCCTGTGGCCGGTCAGGGTCGAAGCTAAAGCATAGTATGAAGTTGGGTTGTCGACCTTTGATCAATTCACATTGTCGGATATCAATTATGACCCTATGTACCGTTTAGCGGAGCTTGTGAGGCCAATTGCATTGTTAGATTGCGGGCGTAACGTGAGAGTTATTCAATAATAAAGACGAACCGGAGAGGTCTCCGCATGAGCCAGCAACACTACGATGTATTGATCATTGGCGCCGGAGTATCCGGCATTGGCATGGCCTGTCACCTGAAACGGGAATGCCCCGGCAAGCGTTTCGCCATACTGGAGCGCCGCCAGTCCCTTGGTGGCACCTGGGATCTGTTCCGTTACCCGGGTATCCGCTCGGATTCCGACATGTTCACCTTTGGTTATAACTTCCGGCCCTGGACCGGCGGCAAGGTGCTGGCCGATGGCGCGTCGATCAAAAACTACGTGGCGGAAACCGCGAAAGAGAACGATGTCGAGCGCCACATTCGTTACGGCGTGGCCGTGAAGACTGCGGACTGGTCCAGCACCGACAAATGCTGGACTCTGACCGCTGAGAACGAGCAGACCGGCGATCAGGAAACCTACACCGCCAGCTTTTTGGTGGGCTGCACCGGTTACTACAATTATGACCAGGGCTACAAACCGGATTTCCCGGGCGAAGCGGACTTCAAGGGGCAGATCGTCCATCCCCAGCACTGGCCGGAGAATCTGGATTACTCGGGCAAGAAGGTGGTGGTGATTGGCAGCGGTGCCACGGCAATTACCCTGGTGCCCACTATGGCAGAGAAGGCCGCACACGTTACCATGCTGCAGCGTTCGCCTACCTATCTGATGCCGTTGCCGTCAACCGATAAAGTCACCCTGGCGCTGCAGAAAGTGCTGCCGGAAAAGACGGCCTACCGGTTAACCCGTGCCCGCAACATTTCGATTTCCCGGCTGCTCTATGAGCGTTCGCGCAAGAGCCCGAAAGCCATGCGCCGGCTCTTTCTGTCGGTGATCAAACGGCAGCTCAAAGGCAAGGCCGACATGCGTCACTTCAGCCCGGACTACAACCCCTGGGACCAGCGCCTGTGCGTGGTGAAAGATGGCGACCTGTTTGAGGCCATTAAAGCCGGCACCGCCTCCATCAAGACCGATCATATCGAACGCTTCACCAAAACCGGCATTCGCCTGAAGTCCGGTGAAGAGCTGGAAGCCGACATCATCATTCCGGCTACCGGCCTGGACATCCAGATGCTGGGCGGCATCACGCCCCGGGTGGATGGCCAGGAGGTGGCGCTCAAGGACAAGGTGATCTACAAGAATGTGATGGTGGAAGGCGTACCCAACGCGGGCATGATCTTTGGCTACACCAACATTTCCTGGACCCTGAAAGCCGATATTGCCAGTGAGTACCTGTGCCGGCTGATCAATCACATGGATCGTAACGGCCATCAGGTGGCCGTGGCACGAGATACCGAGAACAGTAAAGGAGACGATA
Source organism: Marinobacter sp. EN3 (assembly GCF_000475315.1). Classification (NCBI taxonomy): domain Bacteria; kingdom Pseudomonadati; phylum Pseudomonadota; class Gammaproteobacteria; order Pseudomonadales; family Marinobacteraceae; genus Marinobacter; species Marinobacter sp. EN3. The sequence goes on along the minus strand of NZ_AXCC01000028.1, from coordinate 16,060 downwards.
CCATTCTCGGTTCCCTCGACGCGGGTTACATCAAGCGGGCAGAAGACCGGTTGCCGCGTCAGGGCACCCACGGCCCGTGGAAAGCCTCCCAGAACTATCTGCAGGATGTGAAGATCCTGCGTTTCGATCCCATTGAAGACGGCTATCTTGAATTTGATGGCCAACCCAGTCGCGCGAGCGAAGGCCGTTCATCCGGTTTCCTTCGCCCGCTTCGCTCGGCGCTGTTCGGGGCCTGAGTCAGGCCCCGATCGTTACTGCTCCTCCGCCGACACCGAGACGTTGGCAGTAGTGTCGGCAGCTTGCCTCCAGGTACTCAGCGAATGGCGGTAATTGCACGTTCTGCTTCGCCAGAAACTGCTCTGTGCGGGAGGTGTCGAAACGGCAGGTCTGAATAAATGCCAGGGACTCCGGGGCCACCTTCAGCAGCCCGGGCAAGCCAGGTATGGCCAGCAGAGCTTTCATCACGCCGATAGGAAGATGCCTGCGCGGACCAGGCTTGCCCAGGAGTTGCGCCGCAGCCTGTAACAGCCCCGCCAGGTTGGGCGTGTTCTGGTCCAGCGCCAACAGCGTATCGGGTACGTGAGTGGCCGTGCAGGCCGCTGCAATTAGTTGCGCCAGGCTATCCACCGGAATCAATGGCAACCAGTGCTCTGGCGACCCCGGAATCATGGCCAGTCGCCCGTGGTAGAGGTTGTCGAGCAAGCTGTACAGCGGTTGGGCCGGGTCCAGGTCCCCCGTTGATCCGTGGCCCGCCACCGTCGCTGGCTGTACTTCGACCGCATTCAGCCCGTGCCTTGCCACGAATTCCCGCAAGCGGAATGCGGATTCCAGTTTGCTCGCCTCATAGCCACCGGCCCGCCGGTACACCTGGGTCCAGTCGGTCTGCTCCGGGTGACTCAGTTGAATGCCCTGGCGTGACAGGTGTGCCTCGTTGGCGAGCATGAACCCCGTAATAAACACCAGCCGGCAGTTCAGGTGGCGGGCCAGTTCCGCCACCCGAAGACTGCCGGTAACGTTGGTGTGACGGGCCTCGTGCTCGGGCAGGTTCCAGGCGAACCGGGCGGCCAGATGCACGATGCATTCGATGCCGTTCGGTAAGGTGACCAGCCCCAGATCCGGCTTTTCCAGATCGCCTTCCAGGGTGGAAAACCGCTCCATGGCGACGCCCTGCTGTTCGAGAAAGTCGGTGAGCTGGGTCAGGCTGGACTTGGAGCGGGTCAGTGCCTTCACGTCATGCCCCTGCTGCAACAGGGTGAGGCAAAGATATTTACCAATAAAACCGGTGGCGCCGGTGATCAGGATGGTCATGGTGCGTTCCTTGTTCATTGAGTCGAACGCAGCCTAAAGTATGGAGTATGCTCGAAGGTCAACAGGGAGAGTGCTTGGCATGAGGATATCGGAACTGGAACGGCGCACCGGGATAACCCGGGATACCCTGCGCTACTACGAAAAACAGGGGCTGATCCGGGAGGTGGGCCGCAGCGGAAACAACTATCGGGACTACCCGGAGCAGGCCGTCGCGCGTGTTGCGATGGTGCGGCAACTCAAGAGCCTGGGTTTTTCGCTGAACGAAATCCGTGAGTTGCTGGATGCGGTTCGCTCGGACCGGATTGATTGCCTGCAGGGTGCGGCGGTGATGGCCCGTAAGAGGACCCTGGTGGATGCCCGGATTCGTGAGCTGAAGGCCGTCAGTAAGTTGTTGAAGCAGGAGCAGGCCCGCCTGGAAGCCAGTGCCAGGGAGCACGGGCTGGTTTGATGGCCATCCTCATAATTGCTGATGGCGCGGTAAAAGTAGCTTCCTTAACATAGACGATCTATTCGGGTTCCTTTGATCTGTCCGGGAAACGGTCTTGCTGCCACTTCGCTCCGCGTTAGCCTACGTTGCCTTACTCTCTGCCATTCTGGCGAGCCTGCCGGGTATGACCTATCTGGGGGCTGCCGCCGCGGGTGCGACCGTCTTGCTGGGCTGGCAGGACATGCGCAATGTGCCCCGGGCGGTGTTTGTCGTGGCGCTGGTCATGCTGGTTTTCGCCCTGGGCTATGACCCGGAGCTGATTGAGACCGCTTCCGGTAACATGACCCGGCTGGCTGGCCTGATGCTGGCGGTGATGCTGCTGTCGAATGTGCTGGCCCGCACTGAGGACCTGCAGAAGATTTCCGTCAGTCTGTTTGGTGGTAAGCCGCTGGCCCGATACCTCAGCCTCGCGTTCGGCACCTCGCTGGTGTCTGTTCCCCTGAACTTTGGTTCGGTGGCGGTGGTGGGCAGCCTGGTGGGCGAGCGCATCCGTCGCAACGGCGATTCCGAATCTACCCGCAATGCCACCCGGGCTGTTTTGCGAGGGTTTGGCGTCGCCCCCATGTTTTCGCCTCTGTCCATTTCGGTGGTGCTGACCCTGACGCTGTTGCCGCAGGTGAGTCTGCTTTCGCTGTTGTTGCTGGCGGTACCGTTTTCCGTGGTGATGGTGCTGGCGGGGCTCCACTGGCGAGAACCGGAACCGTTGCAAAGCACAGAGCGGAGCGTTAACCGTGCTGGCGCGGGTAGCTGGTTGCGTTTTGGTGGGCTGATTCTGGCGATCTGCATGGGTGTACTCTGGCTCAGCCACCGGTTCGGATTGAGTTATGCCCATGCGGTGGCCTTGAGCTGTCTGGCAGCGGTGCTCTTGTACCGGATTCTGGGTTGGTTAAAGCGGGAGAATCCGCCTCTGGCCAGCATGGCCAATGTCAGCAATGAGCTGGCCATTGTTGGTGGTTCGGCGTTTATCGGGGCGGTGCTCAGTGGCGTGGTACTGGGCCAGATCAGCGGTCAGCCGGAATTACCGGTGTGGCTCTGGGCGCTGCTGGCGGCCGGTGTACCCTGGGTGTTTTTTGCTGCCGGACTGGCGGGTATGAACCCGATTATTATTGCTACCCTCATTGGCGGTATTCTGGGTTCGCTGTGGCCAGGCGCAGCTCAGCTTGGTCTGGCCATCGCCATGGTTACTGGCTGGGGGATTACCGCCTTCGGCACGCCCTTTGCGGCCAATGCGTTAATTATGGAACGGCTGACCGGATACCGGACAAGGGATGCCTCGTTTCGCTGGAGCCTGGCATTGTCGCTGTCGGGTCTTTGCGCCGCCAGTCTTCTGGGCTTCAGTCTGACTCTGTGGCTGGCCTGAGGTAAGCCGGGTTGAAGCGCTCGAGGCTTCGGGCCAGGCTGGCGCGGGACAGTTCGCCCATATGGGTATCCACGAGTTGGCCCTCGGCGTTGTAGAACAGGGTGGTGGGCAAGCCGTGGCTGCCGACTACCCGGCCAAACCGGTTCTGTCTGTCGCTCAGTACGTGGCTCAGGTTCAGATTCTGTGCCATCAGGAACTTGCGGATGGTTGCCGGATGTTCGCCCTGATTGGCGAACACAAAGTTCACGTTCGGGTAGCGTTGCTGGGCCTCTTCCAGCACAGGCATCTCGCGGATACATGGCGGGCACCAGGTGGCCCAGAGATTGACCACCGTGGGCTTGTCACCGGCCAGGCTGGCCAGGTCTACCGGGCGTTCGTTCAGATCGGTCAGGGCCACTTCCGGCAGGCCCCGGGTTTGCTGGTTGATCAGCGCAATAATGCCAGACATACCCCCCCAGATGATGAAGCCAGCCGCGACCGCCGAGCCCAGCGCCCGGCGTATGGCCGCCCGTTTCCACATCAGGTAACCGGTGAAGGCCAACGCAGCAAACAGGCCGGTCACCAGGTCGAACCCGCCGTCGCGGATGTCGATCATGCCCAGCCAGTCGCCCTGGTACTCGCTGAAGTAGCGCACCACAAAACCGATGCGGGCACTGACCATGGCCACCAGAAAGATATCGGCCAGGATACCGGCCACCGGCGTTTTCTCTTTCCGGCCGATCAGGCCGCCAACCACCAGGGCAACCACGAAGGCCAGAACGAGAAGCAGGTGTCCGATGGACAGGCTGAGGGGGCCGATGCCTACGCTGAGCATGGAATCTCCGGAAAGCGTGAGTTTTTAGTAGCATACGGCGGCTAATGACCGCCGGGCCCTGTCAGAGTTCCATTTATCACCCTGAAAATGAAAGCCGGCCAATAACACCACCTATAGCTATTTGCCGGGTGCTCTGTTACCGTGCCTGCATCCTGCCTCTAGGGATTCCGCAGTTTCCGGCTTAAAGCCGCCTTGCGAACCATTTCATACGACCTGTCAGAGGACGTCACCCCGAACCCGGCGAGTGACCGTAGTCGTCTTTTATTCCATGACTTTCATGGCATCTGCCCGCATTCGCCGACGACGGTGTTCGTGGAGGCAGAATCAATCAAGAGTACATCGTATATGAGTTTTTCTTCTCTCGGTTTGTCCGAGCAGCTGGTCCGTGCCACCGCCGATCAGGGTTATGAAACCCCGTCTCCCATCCAGCAGCAGGCGATTCCTGCGGTGCTGTCTGGCAAAGATGTAATGGCCGCGGCCCAGACCGGCACCGGTAAAACCGCTGGTTTTACCCTGCCTTTGTTGCAGCGCCTGGCGGAAAATCCCCGCACTGGCAAAGGCCCCCGCGCCCTGATTCTCACACCCACCCGTGAGCTGGCCGCCCAGGTACACGATAGCGTGAACCTTTACAGCAAATACGTACCCACCAAGGCCGCTGTGGTTTTTGGTGGTGTAAAGATCAACCCGCAGATGATGAAGCTGCGCAAGGGCCTGGACGTACTGGTGGCCACACCGGGCCGTTTGATGGACCTGTACCAGCAGAACGCGGTGCGCTTCAACGAAGTGGAAATCCTGGTGCTGGACGAAGCCGACCGCATGCTCGACATGGGCTTTATCCGCGATATTCGCAAGATCCTGGCGTTGCTGCCGGCCAAGCGCCAGAACCTGCTGTTCTCCGCCACCTTCTCCAACGAAATCCGTACCCTGGCCCAGGGCCTGCTGGATAACCCGGTGCAGGTGGAAGTGGCGGCCCGTAACACCACCGCCGAGAAAGTGAAGCAGTCCGTTTACCCGGTTGACCAGAGCCAGAAGACAGCCTTGCTGAGCAAGCTGGTGCGTGACAACGACTGGGATCAGGTACTGGTTTTCACCCGTACCAAGCACGGCGCCAACCGCCTGACCCAGAAGCTGGAGAAAGACGGTATCACGGCTGCCGCCATTCACGGCAACAAGTCCCAGGGTGCCCGTACCCGTGCCCTGGCGGATTTCAAAGCCGGTGAAGTGCGCGTACTGGTCGCCACCGACATTGCTGCCCGTGGTCTGGATATCAAACAGCTGCCGCAAGTGGTGAACTTTGAACTGCCGAACGTGCCGGAAGATTACGTGCACCGCATTGGTCGTACCGGCCGAGCCGGTGAAAGTGGCCATGCCCTGTCACTGGTCAGTGCTGACGAAGGCAAGCTGCTGGCGGGTATCGAGAAGCTGATCAAGAAGCAGCTGCCGCGCAAGGAAGTGGAAGGCTTTGAGCCGAAAAACAACCTGCCGCTGAAGCCCAAGGCCAAAGCAGACCCGAGTAAGGCGCGGAATCGTCGCCCTCAGGGTGGCAATGGTAAGAACTTTGGCCCGAAGCCGGCTGGTCGTAGCGGCGGTCGTGGCCGTGGTGGTCAGGGCGAAGGACAAGGCCGTGGCCGTGGCCAGGGGCAGGGTAGAAGTGGTCGCCCGGCTCAACGCCAGAGCGCCTGAAAACCGTTTCTCCTGACATAAAAAAGGCGGGGCCGAAGCCCCGCGCAGGAGAACGCACCATCCGGTAGCCGACAGACCGTGGGAGCTACCGGGAGTGCGGATCAGAACTTGTAGGTGAAACCTACCATGTAGACCATGGGGTCGATTTCGACTTCAGTTTCTACTTCAGCTGCTTTCACATCACCAGCGTAGGCGGTAATGGTTGCGTCGGTGTTGATGTCAGCCCACCAGATAGCAGCGTTCAGACCGAAATTTTCACTCAGCATATAGTCCATGCCCAGCTCCACAGCGACGCCAACACTGTCGTCGAGTTCGAGCTCAGAGCTTGACACCGCGCCCGCCAGAGCACCGCCAGACAGACTGCCCGCCACGGAGTTCAGAACCGTGTCCAGAGTGTCGTTGGTTTTTTCTTCGAAGAAAGTGGTGTAGTTCACACCCACGCCCGCGTACGGCTGGAACTTGGAGCTGCTGTGCATTGGGAAGTACTGCAGTGTCAGTGTTGGCGGCAGGTGCTTGGTTTCACCCAGCTTGCCGAAGCCAGACAGATCGCCTTTACCTTCAATGTTGTGCTTGAACGGGGTGGCACCCAGAACGCCAATACCCAGGTTGCTGGTGACCATGTAGGTCGCCCTAATGCCCAGCTGGGAGTTACCATCAACACCTACTTCTGTGCCATCCAGAGTGACGTTGGCACCGTCGATCGGGCCGACAAAACCAGTTACGTTCAGGGCATCGCTGGAGTCATCCGGCGCGACATGAACCGCACCCGCACGCAGAACAAAATCACCCGCTTCAAAAGCCTGAGCTGCAGGAGCCACTGCCATTACGGCCGCAGCCAGAACACTGAGTTTAAAACCACGAGACATAGCCATCTCCTTATCCATGAAAGATCGATGGCTTAAATGTAATGACATCCGGACAGGCAATCTTGATTTAGCGCAAGAAATGGCGGAAGGCAGCGCAGCTGGCCAATAAGTCTTGATTCAACTCAAGAAAACGTGGAAATGCGGCTATTGCGGATGGTCAGGCCTGGGCTTCGTCGAGGGGCTTGTCTTCATCGCTGGGCACAAACACGTCCCGAATGGACAGGGGCTGACCCTGGGTATTCTGCACGGTGACCGGCTGTATTGGCTGGCCGCTATCGCGGTCCCGGAGGTCCAGGGGCTGGCCGTCCGGAGACGGGTTCCACTTGTCGCCCCACTGGCGCAGAGCCACCACCACCGGAAACAGGTCGCGGCCTTTCTCCGTGAGCCGGTACTCAAAGCGTGAGCCGTGCTCGCCAACATCCACTTTGCGCAAGACCTCGTTGTCGACCAGTTTGGCCAGTCGGTCGCACAGAATGTTCTTGGCAATCCCCAGTTGCTGCTGAAAATCCACAAATCGGCGGGTGCCGTACATGGCGTGCAGCACAATCAGCAGTGACCACCAGTCCCCCACTTCATTCAGGGCGCGGGCGACGGAGCAGTTGGAGTCATCAAAACGTTTTCTGGCCATGTGGGGGAGTGTACCGAATAGGGTTGCATTTTGAAACCGGATTTAATAGGGTTGCTTTACGAAACCAAATTGATGAGGTTGCACATCACATGAGTATGAATCTTGGTCCTTTGTTCGAGCCGTTTGAACTTCATAACCTCAAGCTGCGCAACCGCGTAGCCATGGCGCCGATGACCCGCAATTTCTCGCCTAAGGGTGTACCCGGTCAGGATGTGGTGGACTACTATCGCCGCCGCGCCGAGGCCGGTGTTGGCCTGATCATTACCGAAGGCACTGTCGTGAACCACGCGGCTGCCAACGGTTACCCGAACGTACCGGCCTTCTATGGCGACGAAGCCCTGGCGGGCTGGAAGAAAGTGGTGGATGCCGTGCACGAAGCCGGCGGCGCCATTTTCCCGCAACTGTGGCACGTGGGCGCGGTACGCAAGGAAGGTATCGAGCCGGATCCCTCTGTTCCCGGTTACAGCCCTTCAGGCCTGTTTGCCCCGGGCAAGCCCAACGGCAAGGCCATGACCAAGGAAGATATCCAGGACGTTATCAAGGCCTTCGGCGATGCCGCCCAGGACGCCAAGGCCCTGGGCTTTGACGGTGTGGAAATCCACGGTGCACACGGCTACCTGCTGGATCAATTCCTGTGGGAAGGCACCAACCAGCGCGACGATGAATACGGCGGCAGCCTGGAAAACCGCCTGCGCTTTGTGGTGGAAATCGTCGAGGAAGTGCGCCACCGCGTGGGCCCGGATTACCCGATCATGCTGCGTTTCTCTCAGTGGAAGCAGCAGGACTACGAAGCGAAACTGGTGAACAGCCCCGAAGAACTTGAGCGCTTCCTGAAGCCTCTGGTGGAGGCTGGTGTAGACATCTTTCATGCTTCCACCCGCCGTTTCTGGGAACCGGAATTCGAAGGCTCCAACCTGAACCTGGCCGGCTGGACCCAGAAAATCACCGGCAAGCCGACCATGTCGGTTGGCAGCGTGGGCCTGACGGAAGATTTCATCAGCGGCACCTTCGCCAGCAAGAAAGAGGCGGTGGAGCAGTCTGGCATTGACGAGCTGGTTGAGCGCATGAACAACGGTGAATTCGATCTGATCGCCGTTGGCCGCGCCCTGCTTCAGGACCCTGAATGGCTGGTGAAAGTGAAAGAAGGCCGCCTGAACGAAGTGGAAGCCTTCGCCAAGAAGTCCCTGGCAAAACTCTACTGATCGAACCTACCCCTTCGATCGTGCCTGCCGCGCGCCTTCGGGCCCGCGGCTTTTTTATGTCTGAAATCTGTCCGGTTCGTAATCGCAGCAATCGGCAGAAACGCTATGCTGTAGGCAGATTGTTGCTATTCATCAGACAAGGAGTTGGATATGGCTTTGATGCGTCATCTCAAACTGGCTGGGCTGGCTGCGGTATTGATCACCCTGGTGGGTTGCGCCACTGTCGGCCGGGATTTTGCCACTCACAATGTCGACCAGATAACGATCGGTGAGACGACCCGCGCCGAGATACAGGAGATGTTCGGTGAGCCCTGGCGCACCGGTATTGAAGACGGCAAGCGCACCTGGACTTACGGCAAGTATCGCTGGTCCGCCTTTGGTGATGATGAAACCACGGATCTGGTGGTCCGTTTCAATAACGACGGCACGGTATCCTCTTACGTATACAACACCACCGAATAAAAGCTCCCGGGCGCCGGCCTGACCTCAGTCAGCGGCCGGCGCCTGTTTCAGCGCCAGAATCTGCCCGGAATCCAGTTCCTCGATTAATGCCCCCCGGAACTGCCGGTTGATGAACCGCTCCGTTTCCAGCTGAATCCGCTCCCGCTGCTCCGGCTTCTCGATATAGTCCATGGCCCGGAACAGAATGTAGCGGATGGTCATGTTGGAAATCTCTTGTACCACCACCTCGTCGACACCGGGCACCAGCCCGCGCTCCAGAATATCCTCGGCCATCTCCCGTGCGCTGGCGTCCAGTTGTGCCTCCAGCGCCCGGCGTAACACGGGCGACGGGCCGTGCAGTTCCCTGACCGCCACCGTGGTTGCCGCCGGGTTGGCCAGGAAGTAGTGGTACACAAAGGTGACGGTGTCGTGGGAGGCCTGTTCCGAGGAATCCGCCATCTGCCGCAGCTGCCGTACACCGGCTTTCATGTCCTCGGCGATATACCCCAGTACCTGCAAACCGAATTCGTCCAGATTGCGGAAGTGCCGGTAAAAGGTATTCGGGTTCAACCCCGCCTCCCGGGCCAGTTCCCGTAGGCCCAGTGAGGTCAGGCTGCGGCTTTGGGTAATCAGCCTCAGTGCGGCCTGAACCAGTTTCAGTTTTCCGCCGGCAAGTCGTTGCATCGAGTCGTGTTTCCTTTGGGCATTGGGCCAACAACCTGTCACTCAGGGCCATTCCTGTGCGCGCGGGTATACAGGTGTCTACTTTGACCGGTATACATGTGTCTACCGGTCATGATGACCACACCGACAACAACAGGCAAGGCCCTTCAGGCCACACAGGAGTGCAGCAATGAAACAAACCGCCAAGATCGCCATTATCGGCACCGGTTTTTCCGGCCTGGGCATGGCCATCAAGTTGAAAGAGGCCGGTTTTGACGACTTTGTGATTCTGGAGCAGAGCGACAACGTCGGCGGCACCTGGCACGACAACCACTACCCGGGCTGCGCCTGCGATGTTCAATCTGCCCTGTATTCCTTCTCCTTTGAGCAGAATCCGAACTGGACCCGCATGTTTGCTCCCCAGCCGGAGATTCAGGCGTACCTGCGGCATTGCGCCGAGAAATACGGTTTGATGGAACACATTCGTTTTAACACCCACGTGGCTGGTGCCCGTTGGGATGAGGCCAACTCGGGCTGGGTGGTGGAAACCTGCAACAGTGCAAAGCTCTGGGACTACATGGAAAAGAAAGGTCTGAAGCCCGGGGATGAGCTGGACCGCAGCGACAAGGCCCTGCCGCCAATCCGCAAGCTGCGAAGCGAGATCCTGGTGTCCGGCATGGGCGGCCTGAGCACCCCCGCGTATCCGGAGATCAAGGGCATAGACACGTTCACAGGGGCCAGTTTCCATTCCCAGAACTGGGACCATGACTACGATTTTCGTGGCAAGCGGGTGGCGGTTATCGGCACTGGTGCTTCGGCCATCCAGTTCGTGCCGGAAATCGCCAAAGAGGCCGCCCATCTGGACCTTTACCAGCGTACGCCGCCCTGGATCATGCCCAAGCCTGACCGGGAAATCCGGCCATTGGAACGGGCCATGTTCCGTCGGTTCCCGCAAACCCTGAATGCGTTCCGCCAGAGCATTTACTGGATGCTGGAAGCCCGGGTGCTTGGCTTCGTGGGTAACCCGCGCATTCTGAAAGTCGGTGAGTTACAGGCCCGTCGACACATCCGCAACCAGATCAAGGACAAGGAACTGCGCAAGAAAGTGACGCCGGATTTCCATTTCGGCTGCAAGCGGGTGCTGATCTCCAACAACTACTACCCGGCCCTGGACCAGGAGCACGTGGACGTACTGACGGAGGGCGTTCGCGAAGTGAAAGGTAACACCATCATCGACAACAATGGCACCGAGCGCCCGGTGGATTGTATTGTCTATGGCACCGGCTTCAAGGCCCAGGAACCCATTCCCCGGGGCATGATCTTCGGCCGTGGGGGCCAGGATCTGCTCGACGCCTGGCGTGAGGGCGCGGAAGCCTACAAAGGCACCACCGTGGCCGGCTTTCCAAACTTCTTCATGCTGATGGGTCCCAACACCGGCCTGGGCCACAGCTCCATGGTGTACATGATCGAGTCCCAGGTGCAGTACGTGCTGGATGCCATCAAGAAGATGGACCACAGAGGCTGGAAGAGCGTGGAAGTGAAAGAGGATGCCTACAGCCAGTACAACGCCTCTATACACGCCAAACTGGGCGACTCCGTATGGCAGACCGGTTGCAAGAGCTGGTATGTGAACGAGAACGGCAAGAACACCACCTTGTGGCCGGGCTTCACCTGGCAGTTCCGACAGCAGACCCGGCGGTTTGATGCCGAGCAGTATGTGTGTGAATCGGCGGAGGTTATGGAGCCGGGTGCGGAGCCGGCGTTGGCTGGTTAAAACGGTAGATAATTATAGCGCCCGAGTCAGGATGCTTCGGGCGCTATGAGGTTGATGTAAGCCACACCGCCCCAACGAGTGGTTGGTAGTTTTCGCGTTCCTGAAATACCATATGCACCCCGATCCACTGGAACACGGATCATGAACTGGCGCCCTTGGTTATTCGGCGCTTGTTGCTAAGCCTGAAATTTCAGCAGGGAACGCATGAATACGGAACAGGATACCGATTACCAGTACCGCGAGCGGGTGGTAGTGCCCCGCCCGGAAAAAGAACTTCGCTTTCGGAATGGACGAATCCCCGGGTATTTTTCGATATTTCTCGGTGGCTTGAGCCTGGCGGCGGTGCTCGCCTACCTGTTCCCTTCCTATCTGACCACCACTGATCTTCGTGCCGCGTATGATGCCGAGGCGCTTCAGGATGTCCTGAAGTACGGTATGTGGTTCTCCCTGTTTTTCGGCATTACCACCTTCATTCTTGATCGGCGCAAACGGCTTGGCGCTGCAGGTATTGCCATGACGCTGATCGCGTTTGGCCTGGGTGGCTACAACGTCCCGGTCGGGCCGGTGGAGCCGAAACCGCTGTCGCTCGGCGTGGACTGGCTGATTCTGGCCTTTCTGGGTTCCACCATTGTCTTTACCAGCCTGGAGAAGCTCTTTCCGAAGTATCGGGAGCAGGTCATTTTACGGGATCAGTGGGGGCTGGATTTCTTTTACTTCTGCCTGAATCACCTGCTGATCTCAGCGGTTCTGTTGTTTGGCAACTTCCTGGTAACGCACTTTGAATGGGTGGCCAGCGACAGTCTTCAGGCGGCTATCCAGAGCATGCCGCTATGGCTGCAGGTGGTTCTGCTGATTCTGGTGGCCGACTTCGTGCTGTATTGGGAGCATCGGGTATTCCATGAAGTCCGGCGGCTGTGGCTGTTTCATGCGGTTCACCATTCGGTGGAAACCATGGACTGGCTGGCGGGCTCCCGCGCGCATGTGGTTCAGATTTTTATTGAGCGGGGGTTGGTCATGCTGGCGTTGTATCTGCTCGGAGCCAGCAAGGAAGCGCTGGATATCTACGTCACGTTTGCCGCGCTGCAGGCCATCATTATCCACAGCAATCTCAATGTGCCCTGGGGGCCGCTCAAATATCTGTTGGTAACGCCTCAATTCCACCACTGGCACCATAGTTCAGAGAAGCCGGCCATCGATACCAATTACTCGGCACACACGGTGCTCTTTGACCGGCTGTTCGGCACCTATCATTTCCCGAAAGCGCACTGGCCAGCGGAGTATGGCACGACCCAGAAACTGCCGGGTTCCTATCTGGGGCAGCTGTTCTACCCGTTCCGCAGGCGGTGACCGGCAGTTGCCGTCACGGTGATGCAATGGGATGATGCGCGGGTTGCGTGCTGCCCGGCACGCATTCAACCATCATCTGAAACCGGCAGGATGTCATGGCCAACCGAACCTCAACCCGACTGAACAAATACATCAGCGAGAGCGGCATGTGCTCCCGTCGGGATGCCGACCGGTACATTGAGCAGGGCAACGTGCACATCAACGGCCGCCGGGCCCAGGTGGGCGATCAGGTATTGCCCGGAGATGTGGTTAAGGTCAACGGTCAGGTGGTGGAGCCGAGAGACGAAGAAGATCTGGTGTTCATCGCCCTGAACAAACCGGTGGGTATTGTCAGCACCACCGACAGCGCGGAGAAAGACAACATCCAGCGTTTTGTCGGCCACAGTGAACGGATTTTCCCCATTGGCCGGCTCGACAAGGATTCCCAGGGGCTGATTTTCCTGACCAGCAATGGCGATCTGGTGAACAAGATCCTGCGCGCCGGCAATAATCACGAGAAGGAATACCTGGTCACGGTCGACAAGCCCGTCACCCGGGAATTCGTAGAGGGAATGAGTAGCGGTGTGCCGATTCTGGGGACCATGACCAAGCGCTGCAAGGTCGAAAAGGTGTCCCGGTTTGTGTTCCGCATTACTCTGGTTCAGGGCCTGAATCGCCAGATTCGCCGTATGGCGGAGTACTTTGGCTACGAGGTGACCAGGCTGGAGCGAGTGCGCATCATGAACGTCAGTCTGCAGGGGTTGCCGGTGGGCGCCTGGCGGGATCTGACGGAGAAGGAACTGGCGGTACTGTTCGATGCCATCCGGGATTCCTCGTCCGAGGCCACGGAACCTGCTGGCAGCAAGCCCCGGAAGAAGCCGGCGGGTGCGAGGGGCGCTCGCCCGGGGCCCGGTGGCAAGCCTGCGCGGGGTGGTGCAAAAGCTGGCGGGAAGCCACCAGCTGGTAAAGGGCGAAAAGGCACCGGTTCCGGGCCCGGAAAACGGCCATCTGGTAAACCCGGCGGCGGCCCGAAGCCGGGTGGTCGTGGTCCGGGATCCAAAGGTAAGCCATCGAAACCGGGCAAGCCCCGCAAGCCGTCCATCAAGAAGCGTTGAGTACCCATAGGTTCTCTTCCTTACGGCAAAAAAGCCTTTCGGACGCTATGCTTACCGGCTTTAACCCTGTGCCGGATTTGCCCGAATGTTTGAAATGTTTTTCTCTACCTATCTCAGCAGCACCATCCGATTCCTGTTCCTGCTGGCGCCGTTTTTCGTGGTCACCATGTTTCTGGCCCTCACCCGGGGGCTCCCGATAGCGGAGAAAACCTCCATCATTCGTCGGGCCTGTGTCTCGGCCTTTATTCTGGGTGTGATTCTGTTTTTCGCCGGCCCGCTGCTGTTCAACGCCATTGGCATCACCTTGAATTCCTTCCGCATCGGTGCCGGCAGCCTGCTGTTCCTCACCGCCATCAGTCTGGTGAACAGTGGCACCCGTAACCACGCCACCGGGTTGCCTGAAGAGGATCGGGATGACATTGCGGTCGTGCCGCTGGCCATTCCGGTCATGATTGGTCCGGCGACCATTGGTGCCATCATGGTTTACGGTGCCGAGCTCAAAGCGGTGCCGGAAGTGGCCGGTGGTCTGCTGGGCCTGGTATCGGGTTTGCTGATTCTGGCGGGATTGCTGCGCTTGTCCGGTTATCTTGAGAAAGCGTTGGGCAAGACCGGCCTGAACATTATGTCGAAGATCAGCGGCCTGATTCTTTCCGCGATGGCGGCAGAAATCGTGCTGACCGGTATTGCCGGCTTCATTGCCAGTACCTCGGGCGCCTGAGACAATCCGGTCGTTATTTCTGGATGGGATGAGTCATGCCCGCGAACACCATTGAGCATAATCGCAGCCGGTTCAATTTTGATGGCATCGAGGCCATCTGGCTCTTCGGCTATGGCTCGCTGATCTACAAAGTGGATTTCCCCTTCCTGGAGCAGCGCCCGGCAGCCATTCGCGGTTGGGCTCGTCGGTTCTGGCAGGGTTCTCATGATCACCGTGGCACCCCCGAAGCGCCCGGGCGGGTGGTCACGCTGATTGAGCAGCCCGATGCCGTATGCAAGGGCGTAGCCTATCGGGTGTCACCCAACGTCTTCGAGTATCTGGATGTGCGGGAAAAGAACGGCTATCTGCGCTTCAGTACCACCATGACCTTTGACGATGGCAGTCATGCCGAGGGGTTGGTGTACATCGCTACGGAAGACAATGAGGCCTTTCTAGGCGAGGCACCGGAAGCAGATATTGCGCGGCAGATTGCCCTCGCCACGGGGCCTAGCGGCCCCAATTCGGAGTATTTGCTCAGGCTGGCGGATTCGCTGCGTCAGCTGGGTGATGATTGTTCACACACCTTTGCCATCGAGGCCTGTCTGCGGGCTGACGAATTGCCAACCCCTTGAGTTGTTGCCTGCTCGGCCGGGTTGAATCCCCGGGCGAGTGACCGCTTCCGGTGCCGCAGGCCAATCAGTACCAGCGGTACGTTAACCGCTTTTGATAATGTCTTTTCCGCACTGAAAGCATGGCATGTTCACAAAAGGATCGGCCGCGAATCCTCGGTTGCCCCTTCGCCCATATAAGTACATTGACCGTCACGAGATCACGAACGCGCTGAGTCTTGCAATTCAGGGCCTCGGTGACCTGTTCGACTCTCAGTTCGCTTTTGGCGTTTTGGAAAAGCCGAGCAGTTAGCCATTTTCCGAACTTGTGCCGTTGGATAAATACGCTTTTGATCCCGTTGGCTTTCGAGAATCCCGGATTTTTTTGACAATGAGCGGCCCTGAAAAGGGGGCGGGGTCACGTATGCGCGCACGGTCGTGGCGTCATAAATAAAAAGATCCTCCCATAAACTCAAAACTTGCTTGCTATAAACGCTATAAGAGCTACTATTTAATCTATAGTCGCTTAATAGAGAGGCTGAGTCATGGCAACTATCGAAGTTGATTTTGAAGTCTTCAAAGAGCTAACGGTTCGCCGAGAGTCTGAATCGATGACCGAAAATGACGTAATTCGGCTGCTCCTTGGGCTTGACGATCAAGCATCGAAGCCTACAGCAGGTAACGAAATGACAGGCGGAAACCCATGGGTATGTAAGGGTGTTGCCTTTCCTCATGGGACCGAATTTCGCGCAACTTATAAGGGTCAGATGTATACCGGGCTTGTAGCCAAGGGTGCTCTTGTAGTTCAGGGCAAGCGGTTTACTTCACCATCGTCTGCTGCCGTTTCAATCACGGGCAATCCTGTGAATGGCTGGAGGTTTTGGGAGTGTTTGCTTCCAGGGGAGAAGCACTGGAAGGTTATTGCAGAGCTGCGGAACTAAACATGCCTAGCCAAGCGCGTGATCAGGATGGAGCAAAGGGCCATCCATTTACTCAGCGTTTTACGGTGCGAAAGATTGGAGCAAGTCATGAAATCTGATGGTGTATCGGCTGCATTCTCTTTAATACTAGGGAAGGTCTGAATAACT
>NZ_AXCC01000027.1:0-96639 GCF_000475315.1 Marinobacter sp. EN3 | reverse complement strand
CCTAATACCTAAAACCCCCGATAGCTTCGCTGTCGGGGGTTTTTTATTTCTGCCTTTATGGTCACTAGCGACCGATTAATTCAATAACGCCGCCAACAATGCTGTGCAGCAAACTGAATTGTTCATCGGTGCGCGCAATATACTCGTCCAGAACCCCTCCCTGCCATGTGACAAGCCAAACCAGTGCCACCAAACCCGCAATGGATAAGCCGCCGAGCCAGCGCATTTGCCGTTGTTGCTGGTCTAACTTCTGAACCTGTTGTAGCTGACATTCGGTAAAGGCAGCGCGCAACTCACGGATTTCTTCCTCCAGCTCTTCATAGGCAATTTCCAGCGTGGACAGGCGCCCGGTCATGCCCCGGGAGTTCTGTTCCGTTGCTTCCAACCCGTGATGTCCTCCTTCCTCAACGGCCAGGCGGATGGCTTCACTTTGTTCCTGATCAGGCACGTTAGACAGAATGATATCCAGAGTTCGCATCAGCTGGTCCCGGTCAACCTGCTTGCGAATGACGCCGGCAGCACCGAGGGCTCTGGCTTCCTGTAGGTAACGCTCTGCGTTCTGGGAGGTATACATGAATACCGGGATGTCCCGGGTCTCCGGCTGTTGCTTGAGTCTCTCCAGTGCCTGAAAGCCATTCATGCCCGGGAGGAGATGATCAAGGAAGATAAGGTCGAAATGTTCCTGCTGAAGCAGGGGAAAGGCCTGCTCCGCAGTGGCAACCCCTTTGGTGGAGATATCCGCTCGTTCAAGCAGCCGGGACAACAGAATACGGGCCGTTGACGAGTCTTCGATGATCAGTGCGTGCCCTCGCGGCATGAGAGAGCTCCTCCCTGGAAGTGACAGACGTTGTTACGCCGTGATGAATCAGTCTGAAAGACTCGGGCACTATAAGTGCAGCTCAGAAAATATGCAGTGGGTAGGCGGGCCCGGGTTCCGTTTTTGAGACTCCCATTTCATTTTTGCGTCAGGGCAGCCAGATTTCGAATACACCCCCACCCAGGCTGCCGCCGTTGTGCAGTTTGATGGAGCCGGTTCGCTCGCCTTCGCTATGCAGTGCGGCCACAGACGAGGCGAAGAACAGCCCCAGGCTGGTACTGCCGGTATTGAAGTCCAGCGACTTGAAACTCAGGGTACCAGTATGTTGCATGCTTTCCGGGTAGCCCTGGCCATCATCTTCAACCCCCAGCACCAGATAACCGTCTTCTTCGCGCGCAATAAGCCGTATCTGGCTTTTGGTATAACGGATGGCGTTGTTGATGGTGTTGTTGAGTACGCCGGTCAACAGGTCCTCGTCGAAAAAGCCATTGATGTCATCTGCGGCAATTGAATATTTGAGCCCGAGTCCCTGCAACAAAGGGATGTGCCTGGCGAGGTGCTCCTCCAGGAAATCTGGCACAAAATGCTCGTCAATGTGCGCAGAGAGATTGTTTTCTCCCAGGCGATAGATACCCAGTAACTGAACCAGATCGTTATGCATACGCTCGGCTTCGTACTGGAGCATGTTGAATTTGTCGGAGCCAGCAAGGGATTGCTCATGTTCACCACGAAGTTCGTCGAGGCTGTTCAGTAACATGCCGAGCGAGTTTTTCATGTCGTGCACGGCAGAGGCCAGCACCATCGAAAAGTCGATGTTTGGGTCGGTCATGCGGTCAGTCCTTTCAGTTTTCGGGTGAGGGCCAGGTATCGACGGTGTTGACGATGCTGCTCTGGCAGCTTGCTCAGACGGTCCAGGCGCTGTTGGCAGGCAGCCAGTAACGCAGGCTCCGGGTTCTGGTCATATTGCTTCATCAACACCTGAACCAGGTTCAGGTTCAGGGCGGCATGGTCCGGAACGATCTCCAGGGCTTTGTTGAAGGCTTCCACTGCAGCGTCGAGGTCGCCTGCCTCAAACGCTTTGATGCCATCCCGGTTCATGCTGCGTGCTTCCAGTTTCTGACGGAAGCCAACGGGCTCGTCCAGGAGGTTTTCAATTTTCTGCAAGGTGTCGGGGTCGTTATCAAATCGTGAGGCCAGATCGCCGAGGATTCTCTTGGCCTGATCTTCCCGGCCCATCCGGAACAGGGTTTTTGCGAAATCCAGCCCCATATCGGCCGGGAGTTCCTCCAGGCTCTCGAGCTCCGAGCTGACCGCGGTAAGAATCTTTTCGGCCTCCCGGTGGCGGCCTTGTCCGGCATGGAGACGGCACTGCACGATCCGGCTTTTGAGTCCGATGGTTTCATCGTTGTCGAAGCGTTTCTCCATTTTCGTAAGCACAGAGAGGGCTTCTGACGAGCGCGCCGCGCCTTCTTCGTCCAGATCGCCCTCGCTCAGATCGGACAGGCTCTGGGCGAGCGACAGGTAATGCTCTGCATTGTCGTGTATGGAATAGGTGCCCAGAGACACCGTCTGTCGCCACGCCTGGGAGGCGGTGTCAATATCCTGGTTTGCGCCGGCCAGTTCAGCGAGATGCTTCTGGCGGAGCAGAGCGTTGGGGGAATGTTCAGCCGCTTTCTCAAGAACCTGTTGGGCCTGGGCCGATCGTCCCTGTTTCTGAAGGCCTTCGGCCAGCAGGTCGTAGGCTTCCATATAGTCCGGGTGTTTTTCAATCAGAGCCTTGAGGCCGTCGACGGCCTGATCAAAGTTCCGGTTGGCCAGCAACACCTTGCACCGGCCTAGCCGGGCCCAGGACAGCTCCCGCTGATTCAGAACATCATCGTAGACTTTCTGGGCGTGGGCCAGGTCGCCGACCATGAAGTAGAGTTCTCCGAGTGTCTTCATCAGCCAGGTTTTGTAGCGCGGCTGTTTGGGCAGGGTTTGCAGGCAAAGACTGATGGCTTCCGGGTAGTTTTCCCGATCGATCTCCCGGGTGATGGGGAGCAGGGCATTGCGCTGTTTGATCAGGCTGCCCAGACGTTGCTCCAGCATGGCACGGTTAATGGGCTTTGTCAGATAGCCGTCAGGCTGATATTCCCGTGCCCCCATGACCATTTCCTTGGAGGTTTCCGCGGTTACCATCAGGAACAGCGATGAGCGTTTGAGGAGTTTCTTGTGCCTCAGCTCTTCCAGTACGTGCTGGCCGTTTTTGCCTTCCCCCAGGTTGTAATCGCACAGCACGACATCGACGTGATTGTAGGTACAGTACTGGATGGCGGGCGTGGCGTGAGCAACCAGTTCAATCTTGTCGGCACCACAACTGCGGAGCATCTGCCGCATGGATAGCCGAAAGTTCTCGAAATCGTCGACAACAAGAAAAGTAAGCTTGCCAAACGGATTTACTGCGTCTTTCCGGTCGGATGGATTCATGACCGCTTCTGTTTAAGTAGTTTGTTTACGAGTGCTCGCAGGGCTGCAGGCTTCACTGGCTTGTACAGTACCTGGTAGCCCCGGTTGCCTGCGTCGTCACGTACCTCCGGCGCCATATAGCCGGTAATGAGGATGCCGGGAATGTCGCTTCCCCGATGTTCCCTTATGCTGTCCATGGCATCCAGTCCATTGCGGTTATCATCCAGCTGATAATCAGCCAGTATAATATCGGGCCTGCGTGCGTCCAGTTTGTCCAGGGCATCATCCAGGCTTTCGGCGGCAGTGACATCACACTGCCAGTTGCCCAGCAACGCGACCATGCCTTGCAGAATGGCTGCGTCATTGTCGATGCACAGAACGTGAAGGCCCCCGAGATTGGAGACCCGCCTTGAACTGCTGCCGCTTTTCTGGGAATCCAGCCGGCTTTGATCGGCCGGGGCGACCGGAACCGTGATCCCGAATACGCTGCCTTTGCCCTGGATGGAGTGCACGGTGACGGGGTGATTCAGCATGCCGCTGATACGATCAACAATGGCCAGGCCAAGCCCCAGCCCCTTCTTGTCGCGACCATGCTGGAATCGGCGGAACTCCTCGAAGATGTGATTAAGCTGGTCATCCGACATGCCCGGGCCGGTATCCCAGACTTCAATGCGAAGATAGCCTTTGAGGCGTCGGCAGCCCATCAGGATCTTGCCGCTTGCAGTGTAGCGGATGGCATTGGACAGGAAGTTCTGTACCACACGACGCAGAAGTTTCGCATCGGAACGGACCCAGGCGGTACTGGGGACTACATGCAGTTCCAGCCCCTGATCCTTGGCGATGGCTGAAAACTCGGTGGCCAGATGCCGAAGCAGCTCGTTGACCGGAAACACGCCGATATCCGGCTCAAGTGCCCCGGCATCAAGCTTTGAAATGTCCAGCAGTGTACTGATGATCTCCTCAGCCGCGCCCAGCGAGCTGTCGATGTGGTCTACCAGATCCCGGGTTTCGCCCTCGTTCACTTTGCCGGACAACGCGGAGGTAAAGAGTCTTGCTGCGTTCAGGGGTTGCAGCAGGTCGTGGCTTGCAGAGGCAAGGAAGCGGGTTTTACTCTGGTTTGCCTGCTCGGCTACCGACTTGGCCTTGAGCATCTGCTCATTGATCACCTGCAGTTCCTGGGTACGCTCCCGGACCCTTTGCTCCAGATAGATGTTGGTTTCCTTCAGGGCCTGCTCGGTCCTGCGCATGGCGGTAATGTCCTGGAATGTGGTGACATAGCCGCCGCCTGGAATCGGACTGCCATCCACCCGGACGACCGTGCCGTCGGGGCGCTGACGCTCGTAAGACATGGGTTTGCCTTCACGCATGCTGTTACAGCGGTTCTCGACGATGTCGTCAATTCGACGGGCAGACAGGTTGGCGTTGGTGAGGTTATAGCGCATCAGGTCTTCAACCGGCCGGCCAACCCGGACAAAGCCCTTGGGATAGTTGAACAGCTCGAGATAGCGATGGTTCCAGACGACAAGTTGCTGCTGATGGTTGACCACGGACACGCCCAGGCTGATGTTCTCGATGGCAGACTGCAGTAATTCCCGGCTGAAGGTCATGGCCTGGGAGGCTTCATCGACAATGCTGACCACGTCCTCAATCTGCATATCGCGGCCAGTCAGGGTCGACTCCAGAACCACGCGGGCGGTGGAGGCTCCAATCACCGATGCCAGCTGGCGCTCTATGTACTTCATCAGGTGGGTGGAAGCTGGCCGCTGAGGATAGAGCCGGATGGCATTACGTCGTTCGTAGTTCCTGAAAATGCTTTCGGAACGTTCTTCCCCCATGAACCGGTCGGTCAGGGCCTGCAGGTCGGAGGTAAGAATCTCACCCTGCCAGCTCTGGTGCTGGGCATTCTCGGCTTTGGGCTGCGCATCGTGGAAGAACGCGGCAATCTGAATCTTCTCCCGAATACGTTGCCGGGTAATCAGGGAGAGCAGAATATAGGCCCCGGTGTTTACCCCCAGACTCCAAAGAATGCCATGGCTAATCTGATCCAGGTCGGAACCGAACAGGGCTGTTGGTCGGGTCCAGTTCCAGCCAAACAGGCCGTGCTCAATCAGGGTATCCGCAACCCACCCGGTGGATACCAGCGCGGGCAACAGCAAGGTGTAACACCACATCAGGAAGCCCAGCCCAAGGCCCCAGGCAGCTCCGGTGAAGTTACCCTGGCGCCAGAGAATACCGCCTACGAGCGCGGGACCAAACTGGGCCGCTGCGGCAAAGGACAGTAAGCCAAACGCCGTCAGGCTGTAGTCTTCGCCAGCCATGCGGTAGAAGCCGTAGGCGGTCAGCAGTACTACAAAGATGGCAACCCGCCGGATCGTCAGCAGCAGGAAGCTGAGATCAGTTCGTCGGTTCATGCCTGGTCGGAAGAACTTGAGCAGGCCTGGCATGATGATTTCATTACTCACCATGGTGGCTATGGCGACGGAACAGACAATCACCATGGCGGCCGCCGCTGATCCACCGCCCAGAAACGCCAGTACGGCAAGCCAGTGTTCCCCTGCCATGATCGGCAGTTGCAGGATGACGATGTCCGGATCGCTGCCCGCCAGGTGAGTGCTCAACAGTCCGGCTGCGGCAATGGGAATGACGAATGCGCTGGCGATGATCAGATAGATCGGCATCGCCCAGCGAGCGACCTCAAAATCCCGGTGATCGGTGTTCTCCACCACCATCACGTGAAATTGCCGTGGCAGGCAGATGATGGCCAGCATGGCAACCAGCGTCTGTGTGAGGAACGCAGGGGCTTCCAGCGACTCTGTGGTAAGCGTGCCCATCAGGTCAGCTTCGCGGACTCGGGTAAACAGGTCCCCGAAGCCATCGTACAGCCCGTAGCCAACAAACAGCCCCACCGCCACAAAGGCGATGAGCTTGATCAGTGATTCAAAGGCAACGGCCTGGATCATGCCCCGATGATGTTCTGTGGACTCCAGGTGCCGGGTTCCGAACAGCACGGTAAAGACCGCCAGAGCCAGGGTGATGTACCAGGCAGAGTCGTTCCAGGCCGCTGTACTCAATTCCTGATAACTGTCACCGGTGCCCGAGAGGACATTAAACCCCAGGGCAATGGCTTTGAGCTGAAGGGCAATGTAGGGAACGCTGCCGATCAGGGCAAAGATGGCCACCATGGCCGCCAGCACCTGGGATTTGCCGTAACGCGAGGCAATAAAGTCGGCAATGGAGGTGCTGTTGTTGCGTTTACTGATGTAGATGATGCGCCGGAGCAGCGGCGCAAAGAAAATGAATACCAGTAACGGGCCCAGGTAGATGGGGAGAAATGCCAGACCTTCCTGGGTGGCCCGACCAACTGCGCCATAGAAGGTCCATGACGTGAAATAGACGGCCAGGGACAAACCGTAAATATGGGTTCTGGCCAGACGGCGCTTGTAGAGCCCCGGGTGCCGGTCACCTGCCCAGGCGATCAGGAACAGCAGTGAAATGTAAGTGATCGATATAAGGACAAGCAGCCAGGCGCTAATCATGGGGTCTTGTTATCCGCTCCTGTGGTCTCAGCTTCTGCAAATGATGGTATAGAGTGGATCGTCGCTCTCCAGCAACTTCATGTTATCTACTCTCGGCGCCCCGTCGGAACCCAGTGGTACCAGCTCCCGGCTGCCACAGTTAATGAGATGAATCCGGTGCGAAACCGCATCGGTGACCGTCTGCTCGAAACGGTAAAGGGTGAAGCGAACAATGTTCTGATCACCGGTATCACGGCTGATACTTTCCTTGTCGACCGCAGAGAATGAGGTCACGTAGGGAAACACAAAGGTCCAGGGGCGAAAGAAAATTCTCTCCTGTTCGGTGGCCACAACCACAGCTTCTTCCGGCAGCATGGCTCGTTTGTGGTCATACCAGGTGTATTCTCCATAGATCAGATAACCCAGCATGCCCGCACCGGCAAAGACCGGAATCAGCCACTTCGGGGCTTTTTTGGCGGTGGCCGCGCGAATACCCATGGCGATGCCAGCGGCACCAAGACCGCAAAAAACGGTGGCTACAAATGTCCAGAACATACAACGGTTTCCTCAAAAAAGAACGGGCTCCCTCACTGAGGAAGCCCGTTCGGTTTCAACCTGTCATCAGGTGCGATGAATCAGATTGTCTTTCGCTTCAGTGATCCTGGGCAGTACCGGCACCACGCGGGTAGCGGACGCTTTCAACCAGTTCCTGAATTTCAACGGGCGGCTCTGCAGTCACCTTGGATACTGCGAAGGCTACCGCAAAGTTGACGATCGCACCAATGGCACCGATAGACAGCGGGGAAATACCCAGCACCCAGTTCTCGGGAGTGTCTGCCAGATTGTTGGTGCCCGGGATGAAGAACCAGCCTTTGTACACGAAGATGTACACCAGAGTGAAGATCAGGCCGGACAGCATGCCCAGAGTCGCGCCCACGTTGTTTACGCGTTTGGAGAAGATACCCATCATCAGTGCCGGGAACAGCGAGGCAGCCGCAATACCGAAGGCAAGGGCAACCACCTGAGCCGCGAACCCTGGCGGGTTTGCACCGAGATAGGTGGCGACAACAATGGCAACGGCCATGGATATCCGGGCAGCCATCAGTTCGCCCTTATCACTGATACTGGGGTTGAATCGTCCCTTGATAAGGTCGTGACTCACCGCCGAGGAAATCGCCAGCAGCAGGCCGGCGGCTGTCGACAGCGCGGCTGCAAGACCACCGGCTGCGATCAGGCCAATGACCCAGCCTGGCAGGTTGGCGATTTCGGGGTTGGCCAGTACCAGGATGTCACGGTTAACCACCAGTTCGTTGCCGTTCCAGCCGCGGGCCTGGGCTTCAGCTTCAAACGCAGGTACGTCGTTGTAAAGCTGGATACGGCCGTCTTCGTTTTTGTCGGTAAACTGAATCAGACCCGTTACTTCCCATTCCTTGACCCAGTTCGGGCGCTCATCATATTCGATGGGAGC
Organism: Marinobacter sp. EN3; assembly: GCF_000475315.1. Classification (NCBI taxonomy): domain Bacteria; kingdom Pseudomonadati; phylum Pseudomonadota; class Gammaproteobacteria; order Pseudomonadales; family Marinobacteraceae; genus Marinobacter; species Marinobacter sp. EN3. The sequence continues at coordinate 88,394 of NZ_AXCC01000027.1, read as the reverse complement.
GGCCTGGGTTCCGTCCGGGTAGATAGTGGTCATCAGGTTCAGGCGAGCCATGGAAGCGACAGCAGGAGCCGTCAGGTACAGCAGGGCAATGAAGACCAGAGCCCAGCCGCCAGACCAGCGCGCGTCAGCCACCTTGGGCACAGTGAAGAAACGAATGATAACGTGTGGCAGACCGGCAGTACCGATCATCAGGGACAGTGTGAACAGAACCATGTTCAGTTTGTTGTCCACATCAGCGGTATACTCGTTGAAACCGAGATCAGTGATGACCTGGTTCAGCTTCTCAAGCAGCGGCAAGCCAGAGTCGGTATGGGTAGAGAACATGCCCAGGCCCGGAATCGGGTTGCCTGTCAGTTGAATGGAAATGAACACGGCGGGAATCGTGTAAGCGACAATCAGTACACAGTACTGGGCTACCTGAGTGTAGGTAATGCCTTTCATGCCACCGAGTACCGCATAGACGAATACAACAACCGCTGCGATGATCAGACCGGTGGTGGCATCCACTTCCAGGAAGCGGGAGAAGGCCACACCAGCGCCAGCCATCTGGCCGATAACGTAGGTTACCGAGGCAACGATCAGACAGATAACGGCTACCAGTCGCGCGTTTGCGCTGTAGTATCGATCCCCGATGAACTCAGGAACCGTAAACTTACCGAACTTCCTCAGGTAAGGAGCCAGCAGCATGGCCAACAGGACGTAGCCACCGGTCCAGCCCATAAGGAACGTGGAGTTGGCATAGCCACCGGCCGCGATCAGACCAGCCATGGAGATAAACGAAGCGGCAGACATCCAGTCAGCACCGATTGCGGCGCCGTTGGTGATAGGATGCACACCACCGCCCGCAACGTAGAAATCGCTGGTACTGCCGGCCTTGGCCCAGACAGCGATGGCGATGTAGAGGAGGAACGAGCCCCCTACGAACATAATGTTGATTGCAAATTGGCTCATTTGTCCTTACTCCTCATGCACGCCGAATTTTTCGTCGATCTTGTTCATGCGCCATGCATAGTGAAAGATCAGAACAATGAAGGTAAGGATGGAGCCTTGCTGGGCAAACCAGAAGCCCAGATCGGTGCCGCCTACGGGGATTCCCGCCAGCATCGGGCGTAACAGAATAGCGAAGCCGTAAGATACCAGGGCCCAGATAATCAGGCTCCCGAATATCAGGCGTAGATTCGCCTTCCAGTAGTTTTCAGCGTCGTAGCTATGACCTGACATACAATCACTCCTGTATTGTTGTTGTGGAGATTGGGTGTTTTTTTGGTGAGGTGTTGCGGATAGAGAATTTATTATTCATGTAGTACTTCTCCGACTTGTTGTCTCCTCCGACTTTACCGGTCAATGGATTTATGGATATTGGCAAATGGTCTAACTCTCAGTAACTTGCCTTGTATTTGGTCAAGGACATGGTCGGTAGAATCTGTTCCGCTAATAGCGGTGCATATGCTGTAAACGGCGTTGATAATGCAGCTTTTCACTGAGTTCTTTGAGAGTTTTGACGTCGTTTTTCCGGGCTTTATTGAGGGCTATCAGTGCCAGTTCTGCGGTAACCAGCGCGTCGGCTGCGGCGTGATGGCGTTCACTGATTTCCAGGCCAAATACATCCGCCCAGTCGTCCAGGCCGCGCCCTTTGATCGTTGCTTTCGGGAAGAACGCCGGCATCAGCTCGGCAACATCCATCCAGACGTGGGGCAGGGTGTAGCCCAACTGGCTTTTCAGCGTCTTTTCGAGGAACTTCTGGTCGAAGGCGGAGTGGTAGGCAAGTATCGGGTCGCCGTTCATCCATTCCAGAAGGTAGAGCAGTGCATCCTGGGTTTCGTAGCCCTGAGTCAGGGCTTCTGGGCCGATGCCATGGATCAGCACGGTTTCCCGAATGTCCAGTTCAGGGCGACGCAGTATCAGGTCAAACTGGTCATTGAGGTGGATGACACCACCTTCGATGGCAACCGCTCCGATGGCAATCACTTCATCTTTGGACGCGTTCAGGCCGGTGGTCTCAAGGTCAAGAACAATCAGCCGGCTCCGGGACAAGGGCTGGTCGCCAACCGTTTTCGGGCTGGGCAGATTGGCGGCATCGTGATCGCCGACTGTTCCGCCGCGTCTTCTGGCCAGCCACTGTTTGATGTATTCCAGCATGTTCTGTGCGCAGACCTATAGTTGATACGTAACTTCGAGTTTCTGCTGGAGCCGCTGGGCCTGGCGGAAAGACTCGCGAAGTATGCGCCGGTCCAGAGGATTCAGGTCGTCCGGATCGATGTAATTGGTCAGCTCCTCGCCCCGGTCGAGCATCTCCTGATGGGCACGCATACGGATGGCCTGAATCAGGCTGTAGGCTTCCTTCCAGGCGTTGGCGTCCTTGGCGTCAAAGATGTCTTTTCTGGCCAGGGCATCAATGCGCTCCAGGGTATTGGCGGCTTCCACCCCATGGGCCAGTGCGAACACCCTTACGGATTCCACAAATGGCGCCAGGCCCTGACGTTTCAGATCCAGCGAGTGTTTCTTCTCGTCGTTCAGATAGCGGAAGTTCCGGAACATGGTCAGGGGCGGTTTTCTCTGCAGCGCGTTGCCAGCGAGCATTTTCTGGAACAGGGCGTTCTTGCGGATGCGTTGGAGCACCTTCTCCAGCAGACGATGGAGTGGCTCAGTGGGGCCGAAGACCGCTCTCATATCCAGGAATATCGACGAGTAGACCAGGTTCTGGGGGGTTGAGGCATCAATAAAGCGGATAAACCAGTCGTCCCATTCCCGGTCACTCAGGCAGAGTTTGGGGTTGCTGGCCATAATGTTGCCTTTGCACAGGGTGAACCCGCACTCCGCCAGTTCGTCGTTGACCTTGCGGGCAAAGGGCAGCAGTTTCTCACGCACCTGATCTTCGGTCATGCCCTCTGGTGTCTCGAACAGAATACCGTTGTCCTGGTCGGTCAGCAGGGTTTGCTCCTGGCGGCCTTCACTGCCAAAGGTAAGCCAGGTAAACGGAATGCCAGGGTCGTTTTTCTTGAGGTTAAGTTCGAGTACCCTGCGCACGGTGACATCGTTCAGGGTGGTAATGATCTTCACCACCTGGCCGGAATCCGCGCCGTGGGCCAGCATGGCGTCGACCAGCCTTGAGACATCGGAGCGAAGGCTGACCAGGGTGCGCAAGTGGGTGGCAGTGCCAATGGTTCGAGCCAGGTTCACCAGGTCTACCCGCTGAAGAGAGAACAGATCCCGCTCGGATACCACGCCAATCAGGCGGTCCTCTTCGTCGACCACACACAGATGGGCAAAGTGGTGTTCCGCCATCAGCATTGCCGCCTCAAAGGCGTCCGCTGTGGCGGGCAGGCGACAGGGATTGCCTGTCATCACCTGGCGAATGGGCGTGTCGAGGGGGCCTTTTTCCTCAGCGATCATGGTGCGCAGGTCGCGCAGCGTGAAAATGCCGGTGGGATGACGATTGTCATCGGTGATAATGATGCTGCCCACATTATTCTCGTGCATCCGGGCTACGGCCTTGCGAACCGGCAGATCCGGTGAGCACACAATCGGGTTGCGCAGCGCGTAGCGCTCCAGGGGGGTGTCCAGGCTGTTGCTGGAGCCAATGGAAGCCATGGCCTTGGACTGGATGCGCTGATTGACCTGATCCAGCAGGCTGCTCACGCCCCGCAGGCAGAAATCGCGAAAGGATTCGCTTTCGGAAAACAGGGTGATGAAGGCGTTCTGTTCAATACTGAGGCAGAAGGTATCGCCGGAAGCCCTGTGTAGCGTTCGGGTCGGGCGCTCGCCAATCAGTGCCGCAAGCGGAAAGCACTCACCCTGGCTGATTTCAAAGGTGGTTTCTGCCCGGTCTTCTTTTTCATTGTGGCGCTCACCCCGGATACGTCCCTGCTTGACCACATAAAACCGCTTGACCACTCCATCGTCGGGCGAGAGCACTTCGTCGCCATCGGCGTAAAACCTCAGGGTCGCATGCTCAGCAAAATGGGCCAGATGGGTGTCGTCCATGCTGGAGAACGGGGCATGTTCCCTCAGGAATGACATAATCGCTCGGGTGTTCTGAGGGCGGGTAGTGTCCTGATTTGCTGCGGCCATATCGTGATCCGTAAGCTTGGGAGCCAGGTACGGGGAGCTCCGTCATTATTATTCTCCGCTTGCAGTGTAGTTCAGCGGAACCCGGAGGGGCTCTACGATTTTCGTCGCAGAGCTTTTCTTTATGGTAGACCGGTGCGGTGATAGAGTTCTGATACTCGTCAAACCGGAATCAGTTAGTGTCATGACCAGTAAAGATGAACGCCTTGCCTTCCTCGAAGAAATGAAGGATGTGCAGCGGATACGCAAACCCAATCGGGCCGAAGTATCGGTGCCCAAGGAGCTGACGCCCGGGCACCTTGAACGCCAGAGGGCGGCGGTTGAAAAGCCGGTGCGAGACCTGAACCCACTGACGTCCGATATGGTAGAGCCGCTAACGGCACACGACATTCTCAGCTGGCAGCGCCCAGGCGTGCAGCATGGGGTTTTCCGCAAGCTGCGTCTTGGCCAGTACCCGATCGAGGCCCGGCTGGATCTGCATCGCATGACGGTGGAGGAAGCCCGCCGGGAAGTGTTCGGTTTTATCAACGACTGCGTACATTACGGTTTGCGCTCGGTGATCATCCTGCACGGCAAGGGAGAACGCAATCCTGATGGCATCGCCCAGCTCAAGAGCTACCTGGCGAAGTGGTTGCCGGAGCTGGACAACGTTCTCGCTTTCCATTCGGCAAAGAAACACCACGGTGGCACCGGCGCGGTTTACGTAATGGTCAGGAAAAACGATCGGGAAAAACAGCATAATCGGGAGATCCATGGTTCCAGATAAGGAATCGTCTGGATCATTCGCTACGACGGAAACACCGAATCGGGAGAATTAAGATGCGTTTGATTTTTGTGGCTTTGATTTCTGTACTGACATTGGCCGGCTGTAAAGACCGGGTAATCTGGAACGATAACGGCAAAGTGGAAAGTGCCACCCAGAACCGTGAAGTGTGGGATTCCAACGGCAAGCTGGAAACCGGTGAGCGCAAAATCTGGGTAAACAAGGATGGTGAAGACGTCGTCAAGTAAAGGCGTGGCGGTAAAACGCGCCGAACCTGCCAAAACAATAACATGATGAGGAGCACGGAATGGCTTTCACGCTGACTGTGAACGGTCGCCAGCATTCGCTGGATGTCGAACCCGATACCCCGTTGTTATGGGTGCTGCGGGATGAACTTGGGCTCAAAGGGACCAAGTTTGGCTGTGGTGCAGGCCTCTGTGGCGCCTGCACTGTGCACCTGAACGGTCAGCCCGCCCGTTCCTGCTCTACGCCGGTGGAGATGGCTGAAGGTGCCGAAATCACCACCATCGAAGGCCTGTCCGCTGATGGCGAGTTGCATCCGTTACAGAAAGCCTGGGTGGAACAGGGGGTGCCCCAGTGCGGTTATTGCCAGTCTGGCCAGATCATGACGGCCGCGCACCTGCTGGCCAACAACCCCTCTCCGGATCGCGAACAGATCGTCACCGCCATGACCGGCAACCTGTGTCGCTGCGGCACCTATACTCGCATTGTGGCTGCGGTTGAGTCCGTCGCCGGTGGTGTGGGTCAGTACCAGCCGGCCGGGGAGGATGCGTAATATGGCGATGAATCGACGGGATTTCCTGAAGGTCAGCACCTCGGCTTCCGGTGGACTGCTATTGGCGCTGAATCTGCCTGGTTGTGCCTCCGTGCAAACCGGCTATGAGCCTGAAACCGGTGAATGGAAACCGAACGCCTGGCTGGAACTCACCCGGGACAACGACATTATTTTCACCCTCGATCGGGTTGAGATGGGCCAGGGCACCTACACCGGTCTTACCACTTTGATAGCGGAGGAGCTGGATGTAGCGCCGGAGGCCATTCGCGTGGAATTTGCCCCGGTTGCTCCGGAGTACCGTAACCCGTTGTTCGGGCTTCAGCTTACCGGTGGCAGCACCAGTGTCGCCTCCAGTTGGCAGCCCCTGCGGGAGGCCGGAGCTTCGGCGCGACTGATGCTGGTGATGGCCGCCGCCCGGGTTTGGCGGGTCGAGCCGGGACAATGCAAAACGGAGGGCGGGTACGTACGCCACCCCAACGGCCTGGATTCCATGCCCTATGGCAAACTGGTGGAGTTGGCGGACAAAGAGGTGATTCGTGGTGATGTGCCACTGAAACCCCGTTCCCAGTGGAAATACATCGGCCGACAGGCCGGAAGGCTGGATGCCGAGGCCAAGTCCACCGGCCAGGCGATGTACGGGATAGACGTAGAGCTGCCGGATATGGTCTATGCCGTTATGACCCGGAGCCCCCGCTATGGCGGACTGGCGGTCAGTTTCAACCGCGATCAGGTTCGGGCCATGCCGGGCGTGCTTGATGCCTTCATCACCGAGCGCGGTGTGGCCGTAGTGGCAGATCGCTACTGGCGAGCCCGCAAGGCTCAGGAAGCGCTGGCGGTTGAGTGGGATTTTTCCGAGGCCGTCGGGTTATCCAATCCGGACGTGTTCAAACACTATCGTCAGGCCGCCGGTGACGATCCCGGCGAGGACGAACGGGTGGACGGTGACCCCGAGGCTGTTCTGGAGAAAGCGGGTACCCTGGTGGAGGCTGAATATGAGCAGCCGTACCTGGCCCACGCCACCATGGAACCAATGAATGCGACCGCCTGGTATCGGGACGGTGGCATGGAAGTCTGGGCGCCGACCCAGGCGCCGGATCTGGGCCGCATAGCCGCCGCGCGACACACCGATCTCTCTCCGGATGACGTGACTATCCACACGACCTTTCTTGGCGGTGGCTTCGGCCGCAGGTTGACTCAGGACTACATTGAGGAAGCGGCCCTGGTCGCCTACCGGGTGAAAGTGCCGGTCAAACTGATCTGGTCCCGGGAAGAAGACACCCGCCATGGCTTTTTCCGCCCGGCCATGTTGCATCGTATGGCGGCCAGTCTGGAGGATGGGCAGTTGACGTGCTGGGATCATCAGATTGTTGGCCCGCAGATACTTGACTGGTACGTCCGGAACGCTGCACCAGCCCAGTACCCCTGGGCACCAAAATTACTGTACGGAACATTGGGCAGGGTTGGCCTGATGGTTGAAGGTATCGCAACCCCGAAAGACATTTCGGCCATTGAGGGGGCTATTGGCTATCCCTACGCGGTACCCAATGTCCGGGTTCGGCATACCCATACTGACCCGGGCGTGCCAATTACCTGGTGGCGATCCGTGGGCTATTCCCACAATGGTTTCGCGGTCGAGACCTTTATGGATGAACTCGCCAGCCAGGCCAACGAAGATCCGGTCAGTTTCCGGCTGAAACTGCTGGAGAGTGAGCCCCGTCATCGGCGGGTTCTGGAGCGGGCTGCCGAGCTGGCGGGCTGGAACCAGCCGGTGCCAGAGGGCAGGGCGCGCGGAGTGGCTTTGTTCAAGAGCTTTGGTACCTATGTTGCCCAGGTGGTGGAAGCCAGTATTGAGCAGGGCGGAATTCGCGTTCACAAGGTCACCTGCAGCGTGGACTGTGGTCAGGTGGTGAACCCGCGAATTGTCGAGGATCAGATGACCGGCGGCATTGTCTTTGGCCTGACGGCGGCGCTGAACGGGGAAATTACCCTGGACGGCGGCGAGGTGCAGCAAAGTAACTTCCACGATTATCGTCTGCTGCACATGCATCAGGTACCGGAGATGGTGGTGGATATTGTCGACAGCGAAGAGCCGCCCACCGGCGTTGGGGAACCTGGCGTCCCGCCGGTGATTCCGGCCCTGGGCAACGCCTTGTTTGCGCTGACCGGCAAGCGCCAGCGCCGTCTGCCCCTTAAAGCCTGAGCGGAATCGGTTTTACCCGGGCTTGGGTGGTTCTATAATGGCGCCAGATTCGCGCCCGGGCAGGGCTCGTACCAACCCGGAGGATGCCTGTGTTTGATGTAACCCGCTACGCCACCGCCGCCCAATCCATCGTCGAGGCCGGCCGCTTTCTCTACGACCGCGGCTGGTCGCCCGCCACCAGCAGTAATTATTCGGCCCGTATCGATGGCGACCATGTGGCGATTACGGTATCTGGCCGGCACAAGGGCCAGTTGGGCGCAGGCGACGTCATGGTGGTGGATCTTCATGGCCAGGCGGTGCAAAGCGATTGCCGCTCGTCGGCAGAAACCCTTCTGCACACGGTGATCTATCAGCTTTATTCCGAGGTTGGCGCCGTTCTGCATACCCACTCGGTCAAGGCTACCGTGCTTAGCCGCCTGATCCCGGCGGGGCAGGCACTGGAGCTTGAAGGCTATGAATTACAGAAAGCCTTCAATGGCGTGCAAACCCATGAGGGTAAGCTGATTGTTCCCGTGTTCGACAACACCCAGGATATTCCGGCACTGGCGGAGGAAACCCGGGACTGGTTTGCGCGGCACCCGGAACAGCCTGGATACCTTATCCGCGGCCATGGTCTTTACACCTGGGGCCGCACCATGGCCGATTGCCTGCGCCATATTGAAGCGTTTGAATTTCTCTTTGAATGTGAACTCGAAACCATGAGGGTACGCCGATGACCACCCTGAGCATTTTTCATCAGAACCAGCCCGAGCAGGCCCTGACGGTCGTAACAGACCCGGACGCCATCCGGAATAAACTGAGTGCCCACGGTGTGCATTTCGATCGTTGGGCAACCCGTGATCTGCCGGCCGACGCCACCCAGGAGGAGATTCTTGAGGCCTATGCCGACGAAGTGGCACGGCTCAAGCAGGATTGGGGATTTCAGACCGCAGACGTGGTCAGCCTGACCGCGGATCATCCCCAGAAAGACGCGTTCCGGCAGAAGTTTCTGGATGAGCACACCCACAGCGAGGACGAAGTGCGCTTCTTCGTTCGTGGTCAGGGGTTGTTTTACCTGCACTTCGGTGACCAGGTATACGCGCTGCTGTGCGAGAAGAATGACCTGATCAGTGTGCCTGACGGCACCCGGCACTGGTTTGATATGGGGCCGGAGCCTGAATTCACCTGTATCCGGTTATTCAGCAACCCGGAAGGCTGGGTTGCGAGCTTTACCGGTGAGGATATCGCTTCCCGGCTGCCACGTTATGAGAGCCTGGCGGGAGGGGCCTGATGATTCGAGTGATCCTGACGGACATCGAGGGCACCACCAGTTCGATCTCCTTCGTACACGATGTCCTGTTTCCCTACGCCAGCGAGCACTTGCCGGAGTTTATCCGGGCCAACCATCAAACCTTGCCGGCGGTGGCGGAACAGCTGGCTCGGGTGGCAGAGATCAGCGGTACCGACCGGAAAGACATCGATGGCCTCATCGATGTACTGCAAGGGTGGATTGCCGAAGACCGCAAGGAGGGTTCACTAAAGGCGCTGCAGGGCATGGTCTGGGAGCAGGGGTATCACAGCGGTGAACTGAAAGGCCATATCTATCCGGATGCCGCGGATTATCTCCAGCGCTGGCATGATCGGGGCCTGAGACTGTTCGTATATTCTTCCGGGTCCGTCAAGGCCCAGAAGCTGATCTTCGGTCATAGCAATGAAGGCGACTTCACGGTTTTCTTCTCTGGTTATTTCGACACGGCCGTCGGGGGCAAAAAGGAGTCCCAGTCCTATCGCAACATTCTTGCGGAGCTGGGGGTAGACGCGGGCACAGTGCTGTTTCTGTCCGATGTTGAGGAAGAGCTGCGTGCGGCCGAGGAAGCGGGCCTGAAAACCGCCTGGCTGGTACGAGAGGGCGAACTGCCGGATACCGCTCGGGTCGTGGCCAGGGATTTTTCGGAGGTTGATGCGCTGTTGCGCAAACGATAGGAGGTGATTCATGCCCGGGCGCCGCTGGTATTCATGGCTGTTACCGGCTGTGTGTACACTCAGCCTGCTCGGGTGCAATCCCTTTTCAGACGCTGAATCCCTCACTGATGAGTACCTGGAACGTTTGGCCCGGGTACTCGATACCGCGGCCGTTCCCAGGGCCGAGCTGCCCGCCGGCTCCATTCCCCCCAGGCGGCGAGAGCGGATACTTGCCCTGCCGGAGCTGGATCTGGGCATGCTGGATTTTCTGTCGCTTTACGGCTGCGAGCTCCAGTATGTGGTGGGCGAACGCAATTCCGTGATGGGCAAGGTGATGCAGCCCATCAATCAGTTACGCTACGAGATTCGTTTTATCCGAGCTGCGGAGGCCTGTCTGCCCGAGGTGGATGACGAGGAGCTCACAGACGCTCTGGAATCCGCCATTGAAAGCAAACGGGGCAGTCTGCCGCTGGCGGTCTGGAATGCCACCTGGGGGACCGAAGAGGTGGAGCGCCAGTTCACACTGTCCAAAGGCTATTATCCGGTGGCGGAAACGGGCAATCCCGCGTCGGATCTGGTCCGGGATCTGCAGCAGTTGAACCGCCAGGTGGAAGCCTTACTGGCTCAGAAGCTCGAGATCTCCCTGGAGAATCTCGGCCAGATCCATCAGCGCTGGCAGGCGGATGTGCTGGCGGGCCAGACTATTAACAGCGCGCGCTTGCTGATCAGCACCCTGAATGCCGGCACCGAGCTGCTCGGCACTCGATTGGAGGGCAGGCCGCTGTGTCTCAACGGCCAGCCCAATAACCAGTCGGAAATTGTTCAGAACTTCTTCTTCAGTATCTATATCGGAAAAATCCAGCCGTACATGAGTGACGTCAGCCGGGCACGGGATTCGCTGATTGCGGGCTTTGAGGAACTCGCCAGACAGCAGCAAGCCGTGATGCCAGAGAGTTTTACGCCCTGGTACCAGCGTCATCTGGCGGCTGATACCCAGAATAGCCTCTGGCAGGAACTGGATCAGGCCATGATGCGCCATACCCGGCACTGGCAGGATCTGTTGGGGCAGTGCGGGCTTCGTCCGGGCGCCTGATTGTCCGTTTTACTCAACGTTGGCTTTCCGGCGTTACCCTCAGAATTTCCTCCACCGTGGTCAGTCCCGCGGCCACTTTCTGGGCGCCATTGAGCCGCAGTGACTTCATGCCTTCTTTGTAGGCATCCAGCCGAAGCTGTTCCAGCTCGCAGTGATCGGTGATCTGGCGGGTGAGTTTGTCTGACAGTGCCATAATCTCGTATACCCCGGCTCGGCCCATGTAACCGGTGTTCCGGCATTCCAGGCAGCCGACCGGCTGGTAGAACTGCCGGGGCAGCAGTGCCTTCCACGGCCGGGTCAGCGTCTGCCAGGCGTGAGCATCCGACTCCCCGGGCTGCTTGCAGTGCGGGCAGAGCGTACGCGCCAGTCGCTGGGCCATCACGCCGAGTACCGTGGCCCGGATCAGATAGGGCGGAATGCCCAGCTCCATCAGGCGGGTGATGGCGCTGGGGGCATCGTTGGTATGCAGTGTTGAGAGAACCAGATGCCCGGTTAGCGCTGCCTGCACTGCCATTTCAGCCGTTTCCAGATCCCGGATCTCACCGATCATGATGATGTCCGGGTCCTGCCGCAGCAGGGCACGCACACCGTGGGCAAAGGTCAGGTCGATATTGGTTTGCACCTGCATCTGGTTGAATGCGGGCTCCACCATCTCGATCGGATCCTCAATGGTGCAGATGTTGAGCTCCGGAGATGCCAGTTGTTTGAGCGTGGAATACAGCGTGGTGGTTTTACCGGAACCGGTGGGCCCGGTTACCAGCACGATACCGTGGGGCCGCGAGGTCATGGTTTGCCAGCGTTCCCGGTCTTCCTTGCTGAAGCCCAGTTGCTCGAAGGATTTGAGCAGTACCTCCGGGTCAAAAATCCGCATCACCATTTTTTCGCCGAACGCCGTTGGCATGGTGGCCAGGCGCAGCTCCACTTCGCTGTTGTCGGGTTTGCGGGTTTTGATGCGGCCGTCCTGGGGCCGACGTTTTTCGGCCACGTTCAGGCGCCCGAGGATTTTCAGGCGGCTGGTCACGGCCACCCCAACATGTTCCGGGAATTCGTAGACGTTGTGCAGTACCCCGTCGATCCGGAACCGCACCTGGGTAACCGTGCGCCGGGGCTCTATATGAATGTCGGAGGCTCGTTGCTCGAAGGCATATTGCAGCAGCCAGTCAACAATTTTGACTACATGCTGGTCGTTGGCGTCCGGATTCTCGCTGGCGCCGAGGTCCAGCAACTGTTCGAAATTCTGATTGCCGGTACCGCTTGACGACTGGCCGCCACTGGCCTTGCTGACCGAGCTTGCCAGTTGATAGAACTCGACCGTGTAACGGCGGATATCCTCTGGATTGGCGACCACCCGGCGAATGTCCTTGCGTACCGCCTGGCGGAGGTTGCTTTCCCATTCCCGCTTGAAAGGTTCGGTGCTTGCAATCACTACTTCATCCGGGGTGATCTCCACCGCGAGAATGCCATGGCGCTGGGCGAAGGCGTAGGACATCACCCGCGCGATGGCCGGCGTGTCGATCTTGAGCGGATCGATATGGTAGTAGTCCTGTCCACCCCAATGGGCAAGCCAATGGGTCAGCCGCTCCAGATCAAGAGTTCGGCCGTCCCGCTGGCTGGTCAGTGCGGCAATTGCCACCAGCTCGAGAGGATGTCGTTGTGGCGTATGGCCGCCACCCGAGGCGGCACCGAGATTGGCCGTCAGTACTTTTTCAGCATCTCGCTGGGCGATCTCGCCGCTTTCCACCAGCGCTGAACAGATGTCCCTCAGGGTCAGGGTCTGGCGATGCGGCGGTGCCGGCATGGTCACGATGTCATTCGCCATCTATGTGCCTCCGGGAGCCATCAGCATCAGTTTGCGACTGGTCTATTGACCTTGAGGTGCACCATGGCAACGGTAAACAACAGGAATGTCAGAATAGTCAGTGTCACCGGGCCAGCCGCGCCCTCCGACAGCCAGGCCGAAACCACGGCCTGAGTGAAGTAGAAGATCACCACAAAGGCCAGCCATATATAACCCCGATTGTGACCGCGGAAGACCGGCACTGCAAAGGCCAGCAGCGGCAGGAGTTTGACGGTCAGCATCAGCGGTATGGAGACGCCCTCGACCGGCGCGGGCCAGAACGTAGTGACCAGCAGGGTGGCGAGCACGGCCAGGTAAAGGGCGATGGTCAGGCGTGCGGTGTTTCTGGCTTTATCGTTGTGGAGCATGAGCGGTCCGCATTGTGGTTTGTTTGAGGGTTTGGTCAGGCCTGGTTGGCCAGTTTTATGGCCAGTCTGGCAAGCCGTTCACCGAAGGCCTGGCACAGGTTTTTTTCATGGTCACTCAGGGCTTGCTGTTCCCCTGTTCCGGCCCAGTGGGAGGGGCCATACGGCGTGCCACCGGTGGCGGTCTCGTTGAGCGCGCTTTCGGAGTAGGGCAGGCCACACAGCACCATGCCGTGATGCAATAGTGGCATCATCATGGTCAGCAGGGTGGTTTCCTGGCCACCGTGCAGGCTGCCGGTGGAGGTAAAGGCACCAGCCGGTTTGCCGGCCAGTTTACCGTTGAGCCAGAGGTCGCCGGTGCCGTCCAGAAAGTGCTTGAGTGGCGCTGCCATGTTCCCGAAGCGGGTCGGGCTACCCAGGGCGAGACCCGCGCACTCCGCCAGGTCGGCTTTGGTGGCATAGGGGGCTCCCGCATCCGGAACCGGAGGCAGGCTGGCGGCAGTATCCGGGGAAACCGGCGGAACCGTACGGATTCTCGCTTCAATGCCTGCCACTCTGGCAACGCCGCGGCCGATCTGGGTGGCCATCTCGGCGGTCTGTCCGTTGCGGCTGTAGTAGAGCACCAGCACATAGGGAGTTGTTTCTGTCATGGGTAGCCCTGGTAGTCAGAGAATGTCCAGTACGTTTTCTGGAGGCCGGCCGACCGCAGCCTTGCCATTGGCCAGTACGATCGGGCGCTCAATCAGCTTCGGTGTGTTTGCCATGGCACGTATCAGGGCTTCGCGGCTGAGATCCGGGTTGTCCAGCCCTTGTTCCCGGTATTCGGCTTCCTTGGTTCGCATGAGCTCCCTGGGTTCGCAACCAAGCAGGTCCAGAATGTGTAGAAGTTCCTGCTCTGTCGGTGGCGTCTCAAGGTAGCGTATAATCTCCGGTTCGATGCCCTTTTGCTGCAACAGTTCCAGGGTCTGGCGTGATTTTGAGCACCTGGGGTTATGGAAAATACGGGTAGCTTCTGTCATGGTCGTGGCCGTTTAACCTATTGATTGCAGACTTTTCCGGGGCGTTAGTCTAACAGGAGGATAACCCTTGCAGTACCCTCAGTCCGGGCTCTTTTGTAGTGGCGCACGTTGGCTGGCATGGCCGGTACTCATGCTGATGTTATTGTTGGTCTCAGGTTGTGAAAAGATCGAGCTGGAACGGGCCGACGGCACCCTGGCCAACTGGGACAAGTACCGCGGCCAATGGGTACTGGTGAATTACTGGGCGGAGTGGTGCAAACCCTGCCTTGAGGAAATCCCCGAGCTGAACGAGTTGGACAAGGCTCCGGATATTGCGGTGCTTGGGGTTAATTTTGATGGCGTTACGGGTGTGCCGCTGGTTGAACTCGGCGAACGTATGGAGATTGAATTTACCATGCTGGCCTCTGATCCGGGGCCCGGGTTCGGTTGGCAGGTGCCGATGGCGCTGCCTGCCACTTTCGTTGTGGATCCTGAAGGCACCCTGATTGAGGCCCGATTCGGGCCCCAGACCGAAGAAGACATCCGAGCACTGATTGGCGAATGACCATGGCAAACACCTTTGTACACCTGCGCGTTCACTCCGAATACTCCATGGTGGATGGCCTGGTCCGGGTCAAACCGCTGATCAGCCGGGTCGCGGAACTGGGCATGCCGGCGGTTGGCCTGACCGAACAGTCCAATATGTGCTCACTGGTACGTTTCTACAAGGCCGCCATGGGCGCGGGCGTTAAGCCCATTATCGGTGCCGATATCTGGCTGGAGAATCCGGATGAGCCCGAAAACCCGTTCCGGCTGACCTTGCTGGCCCGAGACAACGATGGCTACCTGAACCTGACGGAGATCATTTCCCAGGGCTATACCGAAGGTCAGCGCTACGGCAAGCCGATTGTCCAGAAAACCTGGCTGGAATCCCGTGCCAAGGGGCTGATTGTGCTGTCCGGCGCCAAGATGGGGGACGTTGGCAAGGCCTTGCTGGCCGGGAAGCCGGAACTGGCCAGGGAGCGTGCAGACTACTGGCGAAACCTCTATCCCGACAGTTATTACCTGGAGCTGCAGCGCACAGGGCGGGCCGGTGACGAGGATTGTCTGCACATGAGTGTGGAGTTGGCGGCTGAACTCGGTTTGCCGGTGGTGGCGACCAATGACGTTCACTTCCTTGAGGCGGATGATTTTGAAGCCCACGAAGCCCGGGTCTGCATCGGAGAAAGCCGGACTCTGGACGATCCCAGGCGGGATCGTCGGTTCAGCGACCAGCAATATCTGCGCAGCGCCGAGGAAATGATCGAGCTGTTCTCGGACATTCCGGAAGCCGTGGAAAACACCGTGGAAATCGCCAGGCGCTGTTCGGTGAAGGTCCGGATGGGCGAATACTTTCTGCCTAATTACCCCATTCCGGACGGTATGACCATGGACGAATATTTTCGCCATGTGTCGGAAGAAGGACTGGAAGCCCGGCTGGCGAAGACCCTGAGCAGGGACGATCCGGAGTATGATCAAAAGCGTGAAGCCTATTACAAGCGCCTGAAGTTTGAGCTGGATATCATTATCCAGATGGGGTTCCCCGGCTACTTCCTGATCGTAATGGACTTCATCAAGTGGGCCAAGAACAACGGCGTTCCGGTAGGGCCGGGCCGGGGTTCCGGTGCAGGCTCGCTGGTGGCGTATGCGCTGCTGATCACGGACCTGGATCCATTGGAATACGACCTGCTGTTCGAGCGGTTCCTTAACCCGGAGCGGGTCTCCATGCCTGACTTCGACGTCGACTTCTGCATGGAAGGCCGGGACCGCGTCATCGACTACACCGCCCAGAAATACGGCCGGGAAGCGGTATCCCAGATTATTACCTTCGGTACCATGGCCGCCAAGGCGGTGGTCCGTGATGTGGCCCGGGTGCAGGGAAAATCCTACGGTCTGGCAGACAAACTCTCCAAACTGATCCCCTTTGAAGTGGGCATGACCCTGAACAAGGCGATCGAGCAGGAGCCGCAGCTCAAGGAATTTCTGGAGCAGGATGAAGAAGCCCAGGAAATCTGGGAGATGGCTCTGAAGCTGGAAGGTGTGTGCCGTAACGCCGGCAAGCACGCCGGGGGCGTGGTGATCGCACCCACCAAGATCACCGATTTTTCGCCGCTTTACTGTGATGACGAAGGCGGCAGTCTGGTGACCCAGTTCGACAAGGGCGATGTAGAAGACGCCGGCCTGGTGAAATTTGACTTTCTGGGGCTGCGAACCCTGACCATCATCAAATGGGCACTGAACATGATCAACCCGCGCCGGCAGCAGCGTGGGGAAGGCGAGCTCGACATCAGCGCGATTCCGCTGGACGACAAGCCCTCTTTTGACATGCTCAAGAAGGCAGAGACCACGGCGGTATTCCAGTTGGAATCCCGGGGTATGAAAGACCTTATCCGCCGCCTGCAACCGGACTCCCTGGAAGACATGATCGCCCTGGTCGCCCTGTTTCGGCCCGGTCCGCTGCAGTCCGGCATGGTGGACGACTTTATCGACCGGAAGCACGGTCGGCAGCCGTTGTCTTATCCGCATCCCGATTACCAGTATCAGGGCCTGAAGCCGGTTCTGGAGCCCACCTACGGGGTTATCCTGTACCAGGAGCAGGTCATGCAGATCGCTCAGGTGATGGCGGGCTATACCCTTGGCGGCGCCGACATGCTGCGCCGGGCCATGGGTAAGAAAAAGCCGGAAGAAATGGCCAAGCAGAAAGCCATCTTCCTGGACGGTTGTGAAAACAACGGCATCGACAAGACCCTGGCGGAAAACATCTTTGACCTGGTGGAGAAATTCGCCGGTTACGGCTTCAACAAATCCCACTCTGCCGCATACGCACTGGTGTCGTATCAGACCCTGTGGCTGAAAGCACACTATCCGGCCGAATTCATGGCTGCGGTTCTCACCGCCGATATGCAGAACACCGACAAGGTGGTGACGCTGGTGGAAGAGTGCCGCAACATGAAGCTGGACTTGCTGGTGCCGGACGTCAGCCGGTCCGCTTATACCTTTACCGTTAACGATCAGGGCCAGATTGTGTACGGCCTGGGCGCAATCAAGGGCCTGGGTGAAGGTCCCATCGAGAGCATTGTGGAAGCGGCCAAAGCAGGCCCCTTCCAGGATATCTTTGATTTCTGCCGCCGGGTGGATCTGAAAAAGGTCAACAAGCGGGCCATGGAAGCCCTCATTCGCTCTGGCGCCATGGATAAACTGGGTGCCGATCGCGCCAAGCTGATGGCCAGTATCGACAAGGCCATCCAGCAGGCAGACCAGCAGTCCCGCAACGATGCCGCCGGCATGGTGGACATGTTCGGAGAAATGCTTGAGGGCGGTGGCGACGATGAAGACACCTATGCGGACGTTGCCCACGTTCGGGAGTGGCCGGAGAAAGAGCGCCTGAAAGGCGAAAAGGACACTCTGGGCCTGTACCTTACCGGCCATCCCTTTGATGAATACGAACGGGAAGTGCGTCGGTTTGTCCGTTGCTCAATCGCCGATCTGAAGCCCAACAAATCGCCCCAGCGGGTGGCCGGGCTGGTGGTGGCCCAGCGCACCATGAAGACCAAGACCGGCTCTACCATGTGCTTCATTACTCTGGATGATCGCAGCGCCCGGATTGAGGCTACCCTGTTTTCCGAGGCCTTCTTCGAGAACCGGGAGTTACTGCAGTCGGATCAGGTAATTGTGGTGGAAGGACAGGTCAGCCATGATGATTACTCCGGCCAGATGAAAATGCGGGTCAGCAGCGTGATGGATGTGGCGACCGCCCGTCAGCAGTTCAGCCGGGGTATCAAACTGGCGTTGCGTTCAGAGCAGTTGCAGAATGGACTTCTGGACAAGCTGGACGATACCCTCAGGCCGTTTCGCAGTGAAGGCAGTCCGGTCTGGATTGAGTACCGCAGTGCCGAGGCCAGCACCCGTATTGAGCTGGGTGAAAGCTGGCGGGTACAGCCAGACGACACACTGTTGTTCGAGCTGAAGCACTTGGTGGGCGACCAGTCTGTGGAACTGGTCTATGATTAAGACCAATGTCCGCTTTAGCCTTGCCGGCAGCGCTGCTATCTTTGTCCCAAATTCTGGTTTTGGCGGGTTTCGGTCCGCCTGGCAATAAAATGATGGAACATCATGAACCCTAACTACCTGGATTTCGAACAGCCGATCGCCGACCTGGAAGCCAAGATTGAAGAGCTTCGCATGGTGGGTAACGACACCGATATCAATATCACCGACGAAATCAGCCGCCTGAAAAAGAAGAGCATCAGTCTGACCGAGTCGATCTTCTCCGACCTTAAGTCCTGGGACATTGCCCGTCTGGCCCGGCACCCGCGCCGGCCCTATACCCAGGATTATATTGACCTGATCTTCGAGGATTTTGACGAACTGCATGGTGACCGACGCTACGCCGATGATCTGTCGATCATTGGCGGCACCGCTCGCCTCGATAACACGCCGGTCATGATTATCGGCCACCAGAAGGGTCGTGAAGTGCGGGACAAGGTCAAGCGCAACTTCGGGATGCCTCGTCCGGAAGGTTATCGCAAGGCTCTGCGCCTGATGGAAATGGCTGAACGTTTCAAAATGCCGATTCTGACCTTTATCGATACCCCGGGCGCTTATCCCGGTATCGGTGCCGAAGAGCGCGGACAGAGTGAAGCCATCGCATTCAACCTCGCGGTGATGTCGAGACTGAAAACTCCGATTATCTCTACCGTGATCGGCGAGGGTGGTTCCGGTGGCGCACTGGCGATCGGTGTCTGTGACCAGCTCAACATGTTGCAGTACTCCACCTACGCCGTTATTTCTCCGGAAGGCTGTGCCTCCATCCTCTGGAAGAGCGCCGAGTACGCAGCTCAGGCGGCTGAGGCCATGGGCGTTACTGCCGATCGCCTGAAAGAGCTGGGTGTGGCTGATCACGTGATCGATGAGCCGCTGGGCGGCGCTCACCGTAATCCGGAAAAAATGGCGGAAACCCTGAAGACGTCGCTGGCCCAGGGCGTGGCTGAGCTGAGCCGATTGCCGCTGGATGAACTGGTTTCCCGCCGGTACGAGCGTCTTACCCGCTATGACGGCGGGCGGTAACACCGCTCGCCGGGATACCTGGCCCGAAGACCTGATCGGGCCGGTTCAGAAACTTCCCGCCTGTGATGAACTCTGGGTCGCCTTGAGCGGCGGCCTGGACTCATCCCTGCTTTTGCGTGTCGTTGCGGCCGCCCATCCGCGCGTCAGAGCGTTGCATATCAATCATCAGTTACAGTCCAATCACGATCAGACTGAACGCGCCTGTGTGGAGCTCTGTAAGGGATTGGGCGTTGAACTTGAAGTGCGTCGAGTGTCCGTGGATACCGCAGTAGGGAGCCTCGAAGATTCGGCCAGGGCGGCGCGCTATGAGGTCTTCAAGGAGGTTCTGCAAGACGACGACCTTCTGCTGATGGCACACCATGCAGACGACCAGGCGGAAACGGTTCTGTTCCGGCTGCTGCGTGGTACTGGCGTAAACGGTCTGGCCGGAATGCCTGCCGCCCGGTCGCTCGGGTTGGGGCATCTCTACCGGCCCTGGCTTGGCGTATCCCGCAGTCGATTGGAGCAGGTGGCGCGTGAGCAGGGGGTAAGCTGGGTAGAAGATCCCAGCAACCAGAGTGAAGTACACGACCGCAATTATCTGCGGCACTCGGTAATGCCGGGCCTTAAACAGCGTTGGCCGGGTTTGTTGAAGCGCGTTGCTCACAGTGCTCGGGCCTGCGCCGAGAGTGAAACCCTGAGTCAGCGGCTGGCGGAGTTGCAATGGCAGAGTTGCGGCGATGATAAAGGTCGAATCCGGCTGGCCCCCTTCTCTGCGCTCGGGCAGATTGAACGCCGGAACCTGGTGCGCTGGTGGATTCATGGCCGGGGATTGCCGGTTCCGGCGCTGTCGGGCTGGGACTCAGCACTTGACCAGTTGATTCATGCCGGGCCGGACCGCTCACCGGAAATTCTTGGAAACGGATTCTGTATCCGCCGTTATCGGGATCATCTGTACCTGGTGGCTGAGGTCCGGATTCCGGAAGCCCCCAGATCCTTGTTGCCTGGTCAGTTATTGAAGTGGGGGTGGTGGACCCTTCAACTGGTTCCGGATTCGCTGAGCACTACACCGGAATCTTCCTGCCCGGAAATAAGGGTATCTACGAGGCAGGGCGGCGAGCGAATCCGGTTCGGCAGCAATTTACCCTCCCGACCGCTGAAAACCTGGATGCAGGAGCAGGGCGTGCCACCCTGGGAGAGAGCGGCTCTGCCGCTGGTTTACGAGGTCTCGGCGGCTGGAGAGGCATGGATTGCCATTGGCGATTTGTGGTGTTCTGAACAATACTCCGGAGGCGCCCATGCCGCCGGCTGGCGGCTGATTGTGGAGCGGGATTGTGATTGAGTAGAGAGGGGCTTTCTGGTAGTCTGGCGTCCCATCTTGAGATGAATAATCTCCCTCCTTCACCGAACCAGATAATCACGGAATCTGCATGACGCGTTATATTTTCGTCACCGGCGGTGTCGTGTCCTCATTGGGGAAAGGTATTGCGTCTGCCTCACTGGCAGCCATCCTTGAGGCACGCGGCCTGAAGGTCACCATTCTCAAGCTGGACCCGTACATCAACGTGGACCCCGGCACCATGAGCCCGTTCCAGCACGGTGAGGTTTTCGTCACCGAAGATGGCGCGGAAACCGACCTCGACCTTGGCCACTACGAGCGTTTCATTCGCACTCCAATGACCAAACGCAATAACTTCACCACCGGCCGGGTGTACGAAGAGGTTATTCGCAAGGAGCGTCGGGGCGATTATCTGGGTGGTACCGTTCAGGTCATTCCGCACATCACCGACGAAATCAAACGCCGTGTGGTGGAAGGCGCAGCGGGTGCCGACGTGGCACTGATTGAAGTCGGTGGCACGGTAGGTGATATCGAATCCCTGCCGTTCCTGGAAGCCTGCCGTCAGCTGAAGGTGGAAGTAGGCTCCCAGCGTGCACTGTTCATGCACCTGACGCTGGTTCCTTACATTGCTACCGCCGGCGAGATCAAAACCAAGCCGACTCAGCATTCCGTGAAAGAAATGCGCTCCATCGGCCTGCAGCCGGATATCCTGCTGTGCCGCTCTGAGCACGAAGTAGACGCCAGCTCCCGTCGCAAGATTGCCCTGTTCACCAACGTGGAAGAGCGCGCGGTCATCCCGATGCAGGACGCCAGGTCCATCTACGCCATTCCGCGCATGCTGCACGAATACGGTCTGGACCAGCTGGTTATCGAACGCTTCGGCCTGGATGCCCGTGAAGCAGACCTGAGCGAATGGGACGCGGTTGTGGATTCACTGATGAATCCGCAGGACGAAGTCACCATCGCCATGGTCGGCAAATACATGGAGCTGCTGGACGCCTACAAGTCCCTGATCGAATCCCTGCTGCACGCCGGTATCAAGACCCGCACCAAGGTCAACATCAACTACATCGATTCCGAAGACATCGAACGCGACGGCACCTCCGTGCTGGAATCCGCGGATGCTATTCTGGTGCCCGGTGGCTTTGGTGAGCGTGGCGTGGAAGGCAAGATCCGCACCGTACAGTACGCCCGTGAAAACAAGGTGCCGTATCTGGGCATCTGCCTGGGTATGCAGGTGGCGGTTATCGAATACGCCCGCAACGTGGCCGGCCTGAAAGACGCCCACAGCACGGAATTCCGTGAACACACACCGGAGCCGGTTGTCGGCCTGATCACCGAATGGCTCGATGCCACCGGTGAAAAAGAAGAGCGCACCGAAGAATCCGACCTCGGCGGCACCATGCGTCTGGGTGCCCAGGATTGTGTACTGACTGAAGGCTCCACCATCGTTGGCTGTTACGGCAAGAAGACCATTCGTGAGCGCCATCGTCACCGTTACGAAGTCAACAACCATTTCCTGCCCAGGCTGGAAGAAGCAGGCCTGCAAATTTCCGGCCGCTCTGCCGATGGCAAGTTGGTTGAGGTGGTGGAAGCGCCCGATCATCCCTGGTTTGTTGCCTGCCAGTTCCACCCGGAATTTACCTCAACACCCCGCGACGGCCATCCGCTGTTCAAGGGCTTTGTTGAAGCCGCGCTGGCGAACAAGAAAGGATCCTGATTATGGCGCGCAGCAACCTGAACGTCTCGGGCATCGAGATCGCCAACGATAGGCCGTTTGTGCTGTTTGGCGGCATGAACGTGCTTGAGTCCAGGGAACTGGCGTTTGAAGTGGCGGAAAAGTATGTGGATGTCTGCACTCGTCTGGGCATCCCGTACGTATTCAAGGCGTCCTTCGACAAAGCCAACCGCTCATCCGTCAACTCCTTCCGCGGCCCCGGCCTCGAGAAGGGGCTGCAGATCCTGGCCGACATCAAAAGCAAATTCGGCGTGCCCATCATCTCGGACGTGCACGAGCCTGGTCAGGCTGCCCCGGCGGCGGAAGTCTGCGACATCATCCAGTTGCCCGCCTTCCTGAGCCGGCAGACTGACCTGGTGGTGGCCATGGCCAAAACCGGCGCCGTCATCAACATTAAGAAAGCCCAGTTCCTGGCACCCCAGGAAATGAAGCACATCATCACCAAGTGCGAAGAAGCCGGCAACGACCAGATTATCCTCTGCGAGCGAGGCACCAGCTTCGGCTACAACAACCTGGTGGTGGACATGCTTGGCTTCGGCATCATGAAACAGATGAACGTGCCGGTGTTCTTCGACGTCACTCACGCCCTGCAGATGCCGGGCGGTCGGGCCGACTCCGCCGGCGGGCGTCGCGCCCAGGTCACCGACCTGGCCCTGGCGGGAATGTCTCAGGGCCTGGCTGGCCTGTTCCTTGAGGCTCACCCTGACCCGGACAAAGCCAGATGCGATGGCCCCTGCGCCTTGCGCCTGAGCCAGCTGGAACCGTTCCTTGAGCGAGTGAAAGCTGTCGACGATCTGGTAAAAAGCTTTAAACCTATCGACACCGCCTGATTGGCGGTGTTGGTATTTTGACAGGTCGCATGCCTCATTGTTTTTGGAATGACGGCATACTGTGAACCTTGAGAGCGAGCGACTGGAAGGGCCTGGCGAAAATTTCGGAGGCCAGGGATGGCCGGAGAGAAGCGCACATGGATGTGCTTGTAGCGGTTTTCGCCAGGCCCTTCCAGTTGATCGCTCCGGCACCATCATTCAAAGCTTGTATAGTGATTAAAAGATAAAATCTGGAGAATCAACCGAATGACCAAGATTGCCAACATCAAAGCCCGTGAGGTTCTGGATTCACGTGGTAACCCCACCGTGGAAGCAGACGTCATCCTGGAAGACGGCACACTGGGCCGCGCTTGCGCACCGTCCGGCGCCTCTACCGGTTCCCGCGAAGCTCTGGAACTGCGCGATGGTGACGCCTCCCGTTACCTCGGTAAAGGTGTTCGCAAAGCCGTTGAAGCCATCAACGGTCGAATTCGTGACGCCCTGCTGGGTAAAGATGCCGCCGACCAGCGCAGTCTGGACCAGGTCATGATCGACCTGGACGGCACCGAAAACAAAGCCAACCTGGGCGCCAACGCCATCCTGGCCGTATCCCTGGCTGCTGCCAAAGCCGCAGCTATCTCCCTGGGCAAGCCTCTGTATGAGCACATCGCCGATGTAAACGGCACCTCCGGCAAATTCTCCATGCCGGTGCCGATGATGAACATCCTCAACGGTGGTGAGCACGCCGACAACAACGTCGACATCCAGGAATTCATGGTCCAGCCGGTCTCCGTGAACAGCTTCGGTGAAGCCCTGCGCGTTGGTGCCGAAATCTTCCATAGCCTCAAGAAAGTGCTGAAGGCCCAGGGCCTGAACACAGCCGTAGGCGACGAAGGTGGCTTTGCCCCCAACCTGCCGTCCAACGAAGCAGCCCTGGCGGCGATCAAGGAAGCCGTCGAGAAAGCCGGTTATGAACTGGGCAAAGACGTCACTCTGGCGCTGGACTGTGCCTCTTCCGAGTTTTACAAAGATGGCCAGTACCAGCTGTCTGGTGAAGGCAAGAGCTTCGATTCCGAAGGCTTTGCCGATTACCTGTCCGGCCTGTGCGACCGTTACCCGATTGTGTCCATCGAAGATGGTATGGACGAGAGCGACTGGGACGGCTGGAAAGTGCTGACCGACAAACTGGGCAGCAAGGTTCAACTGGTCGGGGATGACCTTTTTGTCACCAATACCAAGATTCTGAAGCAGGGTATCGAGAAGGGCATTGGTAATTCCATTCTGATCAAGTTCAATCAGATCGGTAGCCTGACCGAGACTCTGGATGCCATCAAGATGGCTCAGGATGCTGGCTACACGGCGGTCATTTCTCACCGCTCCGGTGAAACCGAAGATACCACCATTGCGGATCTGGCCGTAGCTACCTGTGCTGGCCAGATCAAAACTGGTTCTCTGTGTCGTTCCGACCGGGTTGCCAAGTACAACCAGCTGCTGCGTATTGAAGAGGCGCTGGAAGGCAAGGCACCATACCGTGGCCTGAGCGAAATCAAAGGTCAGGGTTGAGGATTAGCGACGTTTTCTGACCTGCCGGTCCATTCCGGCAGGTAACAAAATGTTAAGGCCATCGCGTTCTGAATGAAAATTCAGACACGATGGCCTTTTTGTACAGTGACTTACAGAAAATTGTTGCTAATCTACTATAAGGTCTATACTTGACCCTCGACTCGTTTATTTTGTTGTTCATTTTCTGTACGGATTCGGCATGAAATCGCTTTGGGCCATTCTGGTAGTGCTGATACTCCTGCTGCAGGTTCGCCTGTGGATCGGGGAGGGCAGTTTTGCGCAGGTGTGGGCCCTGGAGCAGTCGATTGCCGAGCAGCGGGAAGAGAATGCCGAGTTGGCGGCCCGGAATGACCGGCTTTATGCGGAGGTGCGGAATCTTCGCAATGAGCAGGGCGCCGTTGAGGAGCGGGCCCGGATGAATCTTGGCCTGATTCGTGAGGATGAGACGTTCTTTCTCGTTGTTGAAAATTGATTTCAGACCTGAGTGGTGCGAGCGCCGGGGAGTGTCTCTCCGGGAACCGCTACAAGCACATCCATGTGCGCTTCTCTCAGGCCATCCCTGGCCTTCGAAATTCCCGGAGAGAACACTCCCCGACGCTCACCTGACCTTTGAAGTGCCGTCCCATGAAAAATGCAGATTTTTGGCTTATTGTCCCCGCCGCCGGTATCGGCCAGCGCATGAAAGCCGAGTGCCCCAAGCAATACCTCAGGATCAATAACCGTTTTATCCTGGACATCACCCTGTCCCGTTTGTTGGACAACGCCCCGTTTAAAGGCTGTATGGTGCCACTGAATCCGCAGGACCATTGGTGGCCGGAGAGTGAGTCGGCGAGGGATGATCGGGTGCAGACCTGTACCGGGGGCAAAGAACGGGCGGATTCGGTGTTGTCGGCTCTGGTAGCCCTGGAGGGGCAGGCGGCGGATAATGACTGGGTGCTGGTACATGATGCGGCGCGGCCCTGTGTTCATTCTGAAGATCTGTCCCGTTTGATTGAGACCTTGTCTGAGCATCCGGTGGGTGGTTTGCTGGCGGCGCCGGTGGCGGATACGTTGAAGCTTGCCGAGGCCGGATCATTGCCGGTGGTGAGTGAGACCATTGACCGGAGCAGGTTGTGGCGGGCGTTGACGCCGCAGATGTTCCGGTTCGGAGCGTTAAAACAGGCGTTGTCATTGTGTCTGGAACGTGGCCAGGCGATTACGGATGAGTCCTCTGCCATGGAGTTTTCCGGTAACATGCCGGTTCTGGTGGAAGGGCGCCCGGATAATCTGAAAATTACGGTCCCCTCGGATCTGGCGTTGGCGGAGTTTATCCTCGGGCGTCAGTGATTCCCTGCATTCTGTTCTGTTTTCGGAGATGATCATGCGCATTGGTCAGGGCTTTGATGTCCATGCCTTCTGTGAGGGCGATTCTGTCATTCTTGGGGGTGTGACAATTCCCCATAGCCACGGTCTGAAGGCGCACTCGGACGGGGATGTTCTGTTGCATGCGCTTGCGGATGCGCTGTTGGGCGCGGTGGCGCTGGGTGATATTGGCCATTTCTTTCCGGATTCCAGCGAGGAGTGGGCCGGCGCAGACAGCCGGGATTTGTTGCGGCGGGTGATGCAGCGGGTGCTGGATGAGGGCTACGCGGTTACCAATATTGATTCCACAATCATTGCCCAGGCGCCGAAAATGGCGCCCCATATAGAGGCGATGCGGATGAATATTGCCGAGGATCTGGGGGTGCCTGCTAATCGGGTGAGCGTGAAAGCCACCACCACAGAAAAGCTGGGTTTTACCGGGCGAGGGGAAGGTATTGCCTGTCAGGCGGTGTGTCTGCTTGAGGCGGTTTCCCAGTGAGTGAGGATTCTCAGTGGCTGTTGGACTGGCCGGTGTCTGGCGGAGCCCGGGTTGGTCGTGCTGAACTGAAAACGTCGCCAGAGGATTTCCGGGTTACGGAGTTGCTCTGGCCGGAGCGGGAGGACGATGCCGCGGCGCCAGGTCCGGTTGAGGTATCCGGCGACGGTGAGCACCTTTGCCTGCGGCTGGAGAAAACCGGTGACAATACCGAGTACGTCGCCCGGGAGCTGGCGGCACTGGCGGGCTGTCGTTCTTTCGATGTTGGTTTCTGTGGCCTGAAAGATCGGCATGCGGTGACGGTTCAGTGGTTCAGTCTTTATCGGCCTGGCCAGGAAGCGGACGATCAGGCGTTGATGGCAGAGGTTGGCCAGCGTTGGCCGGTTCGGGCCGCGGTTCGCCATTCCCGCAAACTGAGGCGCGGCGATCATCAGGCCAATGGTTTTGAGATTGTGCTGCGCAATGTGACGGGCCAGCGCGAGCTTGTGGAAGCCGGGCTTGCGCGGTTGGCGAGTCAGGGCGCCCCCAATTATTTTGGCCCCCAGCGGTTCGGTTTTCAGGGAGCGAATCTCGACCGTGCTGTACAGATTGATCCCTCACGGCTCAATCGCAAGCGCGGACGCGCTGGCAGAAGCGCGTCGAAAAACGTATTGTACTTTTCGGCGGCACGTTCCTGGCTGTTCAATCAGGTACTTGCGGAGCGGGTCAGCAATCGAACCTGGACTGAGGTGTTGCCGGGAGAGCCGGAACCCTCAGGTGCCGGGCCAACCGGACCACTGTGGGGCGATGGCGGTACGCTGGCCTCGGGCGAGCAGGAATCCCTTGAGCGTGGCGTGGTGGATGCCTGCCCGGAGTTGACCAGGTTGTTCCAGTCCACCCGCATGAAACCGGAGCGTCGCCCCCTGGTAGCCCGCCCGGGAGAGTTCAAATGGCAGTGGCTGGATACCACCACCCTGCGGATTCAGTTTGTGTTGTTGCCCGGGCAATATGCCACAACGGTATTGGGTGACCTTTTCGAGCTTGAGGACCTGAGCCTCAGCCGTGATAACAAGTAGTATGGCTAGCGGAGATAATTGTGCGAATTCTGTTGTCCAACGACGATGGCGTTCATTCGCCGGGTCTGGTGGCGCTGTATGAGGGTCTGAAGGGCCTCGGGGAGCTGGAAGTTGTTGCCCCGGACCGGGATCACAGTGGTGCCAGTAATGCCCTGACACTGAACCGACCTCTTACAGTAGAGCAGCACCCCAATGGTTTCCGGTCTGTCGACGGAACGCCGACAGATTGCGTACACCTGGCCGTTAACGGTTTGTTCGACACGGCGTTTGATCGGGTGGTGTCGGGCATCAATACCCACGCCAATCTTGGTGATGACATCATCTACTCGGGCACAGTGGCTGCTGCTACAGAAGGGCGCCATCTGGGGCTGCCTGCCATTGCTGTATCGCTGGTCAACAATGGCCACTTCCATTACGACACGGCTGCCCGGGTAGTGCGGCTGTTGCTGGAGTACAAGCAGGCCCTGAAACTGGGCCCCCGTTCCATTCTCAATGTAAATGTGCCGGATCTGCCCTGGGAACAGCTTAGCGGGTTCCGCGTGACCCGTCTGGGACACCGTGAACGGGCCGAGGGTGCGGTGCCGATGACCTGCCCGAGAGGCAAGCAGAGATACTGGATAGGGGCAGCGGGGCAGGGCGGAGATGCAGGCCCGGGTACGGATTTTCATGCGGTGCGTGAGGGCTATGTGTCCATCACCCCGGTGCACATCGATATGACCCGGCACGAAGCCTTGTCCGGCCTCAGGGAATGGGTTGACGGTCTGGATATGACTACCGGAGGTCAGTCATGACGGCCCAGCTCGAAGGCATCGGCATGACCTCACGGCGCACGCGCATGCGTCTGGTGCAGCGTCTGCGTGAGGGGGGAATAGAGTCTGACCGGGTGCTTGAGGTGATTGGCCAGGTGCCCCGGCATATCTTTCTGGATGAAGCGTTGTCACACCGGGCCTACGAGGATACCTCGCTGCCCATCGGGCATGGCCAGACTCTTTCCCAACCCTACATCGTCGCCCGGATGACTGAGCTGTTGCTGGCCCATGCGCCGCAACGGGTGCTGGAACTGGGGACCGGCTCCGGCTACCAGACGGCCGTGCTTTCGCAACTGTTCCCCGAGATCTACAGTGTTGAGCGTATCCGCCCGCTCCAGGATCGTGCCCGGGACCGGCTGCGCCAGTTAAACGTGCGCAATGTCCTGCTTAAACATGCGGATGGTGGTATGGGCTGGCCAGAACGAGGGCCCTTCGATGGCATCATCGTAACGGCAGCCCCGGTGGAAGTTCCCAGAGAACTGCTGGATCAGCTGGCCGATGGTGGCGTGCTGATAGCCCCGGTGGGGGAAGAGAATCAGGTGTTGGTTGAGATTATCCGCAAAGGCAATCGCTTTGAGCGCCACAACCTTGAACCGGTGCATTTTGTGCCTTTGTTGGGGGGAGTTATCCGTTAATGTCAGAACCGTCGGTGTCGGAAACAGACCAAAACCAGACTGAGTATCATCACCGCCTGCCTGCGATATTTCTGAGGGGCATGGCGATGGGTGCCGCGGATATTGTGCCAGGTGTTTCCGGTGGCACCATTGCCTTCATCACCGGTATCTACTTCCGCTTGCTGGAGGCCATCAGTGCCGCGCCCGTAGCCTTTGTGCGCCAACTGGTGCGGGGTAATGTGGCCGGCTTCTGGCGAGCCATCGACGGAACATTTCTGGTGTGCCTGCTGGCGGGGATTGTCTCGAGTGTTGCCAGTCTGGCCTCTGTTATTACCTGGTTGCTCGAAACCCAGCCGGTTCTGATATGGAGCTTCTTTTTCGGTTTGATCGTGGCCTCGGTCTGGCATGTTGGTCAGCAGATCCAGCGCCCTCGGGCCGGTTTGCTCGTGCCGTTTGTGGCGGGGGCTGTCTTTGCCTGGTGGGTGACGACCTTGCCGGCCAGTGAACTTGCGCCCACGGGTATTGCCTTCCTTGGAGCTGGCGCGCTGGCCATCTGCGCCATGATTCTGCCCGGAATCTCTGGCAGCTTCCTGCTGTTGATTATCGGCATGTACGCCCCCGTTCTTGCCGCGATCAAAAATCTTGAACTGATCCATCTGGGGCTGTTTGTGCTGGGTTGCCTGATTGGGTTGTTGTCGGTTGCGCGCCTGATTACGCTGGCCTTTCGGCATTTTCACGACACTGTGTTAGCGCTGCTCACCGGCTTTATGGTGGGCGCCTTGAGTAAGGTTTGGCCCTGGCAGGAAACCCTCAGCTGGCGTACCAACAGTGCCGGGCATCAGGTACCGTTGAGCCAGACCCCGGTGACACCGGAAACCTGGACAACGCTTTACGGGCAGGATCCCCAGATTCTGCTGGCGGTGTTAATGGCGGCGCTCGGGCTGGCGTTGGTATTAGTGATTGAATTGGTCGGCAAAAAGGCAACGCCTGCGGAGAGTGGTTCTGCCTGAGCAAGAGAAAGCGTTACCTGGCGCACAAAAAGACTGTTCCCGAGGGTAACAATCCTGTGCACAGGGTAACTTGGAATTGCCCGATAATCGTGCAATATATTAGTAAGTTAGTCCTGAATGATAAGAAACTGGATAAAATCAGGGCTATTCTTAAGACGGATTTTTCATAACCGGGCAGCTTTTAATACGTGACTCTTTTTAACGGGCGCATTCAATTTGAGCATTTCCCCGTTTGGTGGTCTGAAGTCCCGGCTTCTGAGCGCCGGAGCCCTCCATTGTTCCGGGCCCTCATGACGGCGCTTCTGGTCGTCGCCGTGCTTGTGCTCTCTGGCTGCAATACCAGTGCAATCTATCAGGACGATCTGTATAACCCCCCGGTTTACTGGGGCTCCCATGTGGTCAAAAAGGGCGAAACCCTGTATCGGATCGCCTGGCAGTACGGCCGGGACTATCGGGAGCTGGGTAATGCCAATGGCATCGGGCCGCCCTGGAATATTCGTCCGGGGCAGGTGCTTCGACTCGATCGCAAGGGCACGATCCCCCGGACCGCGCGGACGACCGCGCCCTCCAGGCCCGCGGCATCACCACCCCCTTCCCGTTCAGGTGCCCGCGCGACGGTGTCGAAACCGGCTGCCAAACCCGCGACCTCCGCTCCGACGGCCAGGTCATCCGTTAGTCAGGTGGTGGCCAATGTGCGGTGGCACTGGCCGCATTCTGGCACTGTAATTGCAAACTTTTCTTCGTCTGGCAAAGTCAATAAAGGCATTGATATCGCCGGCAATCCCGGTGATGCTGTCAAGGCGGCGGCTGATGGAAGCGTGGTATACGCAGGAAACGGGTTGCTAGGTTATGGCAATCTGATTATCGTGAACCATAACGAACATTATTTGAGCGCCTACGCACACAATCGGAAAATTCTCGTAAAGGAAGGGGAGGGTGTGAAAGCTGGACAGGTAATCGCCGAACTGGGCAATACCGGAACCGACAAACCGAAGTTGCATTTCGAGATACGCAAGAATGGCAACCCGGTAGATCCATCCAGGTATTTGCCAAGGCGCTGAAAAACGCGCACGGGCCCGAGGCCCGGAGGGTATTACCCAACAGCCTGACTGAAACCGCGAAACAGAAGAACAAAAACGGCAACGGTAATTGCCAGCCAACAAGTAAATGTCCTGAAGAAAACCAAAACTGAAACACTCCCGGAATAAAAAGAAGTAGCGGGTGACAACAGGATTATTGAGAGGCGGGGTAAACAATGTCAGTAGAACAGGAAGATATCATCATTGATCGCGTAGCAGATCTGGAAGACGCCGACGATCAACTGTTAGCCGAAGACAAGCCTGAAAAAGCTTCTGCTGAAGACGAAACTGCAGAAGTCGAAGACGGATTTCCCGCACAGGGAAAGTACTACTCCAACCAGAAGCAGCTGGATGCCACTCAGCTGTACCTCAACGAAATTGGTTTTTCTCCCCTGCTTACTCCGGAAGAAGAGGTGTACTTCGCGCGGCTTGCCCGTAAAGGCGAAGAGAGCGGCCGTAAGCGCATGATCGAGAGTAATCTCCGGTTGGTGGTCAAGATTGCGCGCCGCTACGTCAACCGTGGGCTGACACTGCTTGATCTGATCGAGGAAGGCAACCTGGGGCTGATTCGGGCGGTTGAGAAGTTCGATCCCGAGCGTGGATTCCGTTTCTCCACCTACGCTACCTGGTGGATTCGCCAGACCATCGAACGAGCCATCATGAACCAGACCCGCACCATCCGTCTGCCGATTCATGTGGTCAAGGAATTGAACCTGTACCTGCGGGCCGCCCGTGAGCTGACCCAGAAACTGGACCATGAACCGACCGCGGAAGAAATTGCCCGCATGGTCGACAAGCCGGTTGACGACGTAAAACGCATGCTCGGCCT
The DNA here is from genome assembly GCF_000475315.1 of Marinobacter sp. EN3. NCBI lineage: Bacteria > Pseudomonadati > Pseudomonadota > Gammaproteobacteria > Pseudomonadales > Marinobacteraceae > Marinobacter > Marinobacter sp. EN3. Next base: position 56,566 of record NZ_AXCC01000027.1, on the reverse strand, counting down.
CAACGAGCGCGTTGCCTCCATGGACACTCCGATCGGGGCTGGCAGTGACAAGTCCCTGATGGATACCGTGGCCGATGAGGGCGCGTCGGATCCTGCGGATCTGCTGCAGGACAACAACATGTGTTCATGCCTGGAGAAGTGGATTGATCAGCTCAGCGACAAACAGCAGGAAGTGCTTTCCCGCCGTTTCGGGCTGAGGGGCTATCCCATCAGTACCCTGGAAGAGGTTGGCCAGGAGATTGGCCTGACCCGGGAAAGGGTGCGGCAGATTCAGGTGGAAGCCTTGCGTCGCCTGCGGGAGATCCTTGAGAAAGAGGGATTGTCCGGAAGTCTGCTGTTCAAATAGACTGGATTGACGAGATCAGTGAAAAAGCCGGCCATGGAAACATGGTCGGCTTTTTTGTTAAATGTGGCGGCAAATGAGAACCAGGTGGCGATCAGCCCGCAAAGTTCGTTGTTAGAATGGGCCACCGGGCAGATCTAGGGAGTCGCCCTGGTGTCGAATGAAACACTCAATAATAACGATCGAAAGGAAAGGACTATGAAGAAGGCTCTTACTGCAGGATTTGCATCCCTTTTGCTAACCGGTGTTCTGTCAGCCCCGGCTTCCGCCCTGACCGTAGGGGACGTCGATGTGCCCGATACCTATTCTGCCATGGGGCAGGAACTCAAGCTCAATGGCGCCGGCACCCGTTCCAAGTGGTTTATGGATCTTTATGTGGGTGGTCTCTATGTACCTGAACAGGTGAGCGATGGCGAAGCGGTTATCAACGCTGATGAGCCCCAGGCCATCACGCTGCACATTACCTCGGGGATGATCACCAGCGAGCGCATGACCGAGGCGACCATGGACGGCTTCAAGGCATCCACCGATGGTGACCTGTCTGCTATCCAGTCGGATGTGGACCAGTTCATGGCGGTATTCCAGGAAGAGATCACCGAAGGTGATGTGTTTGATCTGGTTTACCTGCCCGGCGAAGGCGTTCGCGTACTCAAGAACGGCGAGCAGAAAGATACCGTTGGTGGCCTGGAGTTCAAGAAGGCGCTGTTTGGTATCTGGCTGTCAGACAAGCCCGCCCAGGAAGACCTGAAAGAGAAAATGCTGGGCCAGCGTTGATCGCAACCCAGATCTGAAAAAGCCGGCATTCGCCGGCTTTTTTGTTCCTGTCAGTTCGCTTTCAAGACAGTTTACTGGTAGTCCCGCTTTTGCTTGAATTCGCACAGATCCTCAATTATGCAGGCGCCACATTTCGGCTTTCGGGCTGTGCAGGTATACCGGCCGTGCAGGATCAGCCAGTGGTGAGCGTCCATCAGGAACTCTTTCGGCACCAGCCTGACCAAGCGTTTCTCGACTTCCAGTACATTCTTGCCCGGCGCGATACCGGTACGGTTGGAGACCCGGAAAATGTGGGTGTCCACGGCCATGGCTGGCTGCCGGAACGCTGTGTTCAGCACCACATTAGCCGTTTTACGGCCGACGCCGGGCAAGGCTTCCAGGTCTTCCCGCCGGGCCGGGACTTCACTGCCGTGTTTCTCGATCAGAATGCGGCAGGTCTTGATCACATTCTCGGCCTTGCTGTTAAACAGGCCGATGGTCTTGATGTATTCCTTCAGGCCGTCAACGCCCAGGGCAAGAATGGCCTCGGGCGTGTTCGCTACCGGGAACAGCTTGTCGGTGGCCTTGTTCACGCCTACGTCTGTGGCCTGAGCGGAGAGAATGACCGCAATCAGTAGCTCAAATGGCGTGCTGTAATTGAGCTCTGTGGTCGGATTGGGGTTAGCCTCCCGCAACCGGGAGAAAATCTCGGTACGTTTTTCTTTGTTCATGCTGGCCCGATCTGGTTCAGGAAATAGTGCCGGTTACGCGCACACGTTTGCTACCTGTGCTGGCCGGAGCGGGTTCGGCGGCTTTTCTGCGTTCTTTGACGTGATTGTCGATGCCATTCTTCAGGGCAATCAACAACCCGAGGCCCACAAAGGCGCCTGGTGGAAGCACCATGAACAGCATGTCGGGGTACTGTTCGAACGGCCGGATGACCCAGTCCGCCGCCATGGGGCCGAGGAGCAGGTGCATGTCGGCGAACAACGTGCCCTGGCCGACCAGTTCCCTCATGGCGCCCAGCGTTATCAATACCGCCAGGAAGCCGATCCCCATCATGGCGCCGTCCAGAATGGCCGGTAACGGTGGATTCTTGGAAGCAAAGGCATCGGCACGGCCAAGAATGGCGCAATTGGTAACGATCAGCGGGATGAAGATGCCGAGAATCTGGTACAGCTCATAGGTAAACGCCTGCATCAGCAGTTCGGCGCAGGTTACGAACGAGGCAATGATCATGACGAACGCCGGCAGTCGAACGGATTCGCTGACGAAGTTCCGGATAAGAGAGACCGACAGGTTTGAGCCCATCAACACCAATAGTGTGGCCAGGCCCAGGCCGATGGCGTTGACGACCGTGCTGGTGACGGCAAGCAGCGGACACAACCCGAGAACCTGTACCAGGGCAGGGTTGTTGTGCCAGAGGCCATCCTTGATGATTTCGCTGGACGTTTTCGTGCTCATGATCAGGAGTGCTCCGCTGGTTGAGTATCGGCGGCAATGGCTTCCGGAGACAGGCGGCGTTTACCGGGCTCCGGGGGCGCGTTCACCCGTTCGCGGATGATCTCACGGTTCTGGCGAAAATAGACCAGGGTTTTCTGTACCGCTTTCACCACCGCTCTCGGAGTGATGGTGGCACCGGTGAACTGGTCGAAGATGCCACCGTTCTTCTTCACGTTCCAGGCGTTGGGGGCAGGATTACCGAGAGACTTACCGTCAAACCCATAGATCCAGTCAGACTTGCGGGTCTCGATACGATCGCCGAGCCCCGGTGTTTCCTTATGACTGGTGACCCGAACGCCCAACACCCGGCCTTGAAGATCCAGGCCAACCAACAGGCGGATATTCCCGGAGTAGCCGTCTGGCGCCACGGTGGGCAGTATCATGCCGATAGGTCGGCCGTCTTTTCGGGCAACCCAGGCCCGCAAGGGGCCTTCAACGGGTAGCCGCTCGCTGGCGGGCAGGGCGACCACATCTTTCAGCAGGTCATTATCATGCTGGCTTTCCGGAATAATCTCGAACAGTGCCCTGGCCTCGGCGCGGGCAGCCTGCTCCTGAATCCGGTCTTTGGTCAGCCCCTGAGTCAGGGCAATGGTGCCGCCGGTAATAATGGCAAACAGGCCCAGGCCGATGGCGCTTCGACGGATGGCGGTGGTTACTGCACTCATGGTCAACCTCCACTCCGGCCCGGGACACCCCGGCGGGCCTTGTGATGGCCGTAAGTGCGGGGTGGTGTGTAATGGTCGATAAACGGGACCGCGAAGTTCATCAGTAGCACGCTGAACGCGACTGCATCGGGATAGTTACCCCAACTGCGAATGAGGTACACCAGGATACCGATGCCGGCACCGTATATCAGCTTGCCCTGATGGCTGGTGGCTGCCGAAACCGGGTCGGTGGCAATAAAGAACGCGCCAAGCATGGTACCACCGGCCAGCAGGTGCAGTTGCAAAGGCGCGTACTGGTCGGCGTTGCTGCCAAAGGCCAGGCTCATGGCGGCAATACCGGCCAGGAAGGCAACCGGAATATGCCAGGTTATGATTCTAAGGGCGATCAGCAGGACGCCGCCGGCCAGGAAGGCCAGATTGACCCACTCCCAGCCCCGGGCAATCAGGTCGCCAAAGGTGGGGTGGCCGAGTACTTCCACTGACGTGTGACTGGCAATCTTGTGTTTGTATTCGTCCAGCGGTGTTGCCATGGTCCAGCCGTCGACGGCGGTCTGGCTTCCAGTGAAAATCTTCGCGAGGGTTTCACCTAAGCCGGGTGCGCCGCCCCAGAGCGTGGCCGCTTCGGCCCAGTTGGTGGTCATGGCGACCGGAAACGAGATCAATGCCAGGGCATAGCCCACCATGGCCGGGTTAAAGGGATTGGAGCCCAGACCACCGTACAGCTGCTTGGCCACTACGATTGCTGAGACCACGGCAATACCGGATACCCACCAGGGCGTGAACTGGGGCAGGGATAGCCCCAGCAGCAGGCCGGTGACCGCTGCGGTGTTGTCACGCAGGAAAAAGGCGACGGGTTTGCCGCGCAGCTTCAGGAAGGCGGCTTCAGAGCCCAGCGCCAGGGCAATGCACCAGATGACATTGATCAGGTTGCCCCAGCCAAAGAACAGAGTCTGGGCCAGCAGGCCGGGCAGAGCGGCCAGAATGACCCAGAGCATGACCTGTGACGTGGGCCGCGCGCGACGAGCGTGGGGTGAGGACTGTTGAACAAGAGCCATGAAGTTCCAGCCTGATTGAATTATTGAGACGACGCGGGTTCTTCCGCCACTTGCTTGCGAGCCTGATCAAGCGCCTGCTGAGCCCGTTGCACCCGATCATGGTTCTTGGCGACAGCACGTTCCAGTTTCTCAACATTATCCGCCTGCTGAGACCGGGCCTCATCGAGCATGCCCTGCATGGTGTTGAGCTTGGCTTCTGCCTGGGTGAGTTGCTTCTCCAGCGCCTCTATGTCGGGTTTGTCATCGGCCACTTCAGTGCTGCTCGGTACCGGTTGCTCTTTGGTGTCGGCGGCTGTTTTGGCCTTCTTGCGTTCCAGGGCCTGCTGTACCAGGGCGGCTTTGGCTGCCCGGTCGTCGCTTGCCTGGCCATCGGCGGCGGCCATTTCGGCTTCCGCCTGCTTTTTGGCCTGAGCTTCGGCAGCAGCCTTGGCCCGCTCCTTGCGCCGTAATTCCTTTTCCTGTTGCTCCCGTTCCAGGCGGGCCTGACGTGCCTCGAAGCGCTCGCGAGCGCGATCCGCTTTCAGCTGTTCCGCGCGCTGGGTGCGAATCTCGCCTTTGGCAAACCGATAGTACTGGACCAAAGGAATGGAGCTGGGGCAGACGTAGGAACAGGCTCCGCATTCGATGCAGTCGAACAGGTTCAGGTGTTCTGCTTTCTCGAATTCACCCGCCTTGGAATACCAGAACAATTGCTGCGGCAACAGTTCCATGGGGCACGCCTCGGCGCACTGTCCACAACGGATGCACGGCTGCTCTGGCGGCGGAGCCGGCAGTTCTGCCGCGGTTGCCGCGATCACGCAGTTGGTGGTTTTTACCACGGGCACGGAATCGGTGGTCAGGGTATACCCCATCATGGGGCCGCCAAGAATCAGCCGGTCAAGACGTTCCTGCGCCATCCCTGTCGTTTCGAGCAGGTGATGGATCGGCGTGCCGATCAGGACTTCAAAATTGCCGGGTTCCCGCACCGCCTCGCCAGTAACGGTTACCACACGGGATATCAGCGGCTTGCCCTCAAAGACAGCACGGCCCACGGCGACTGCAGTTCCGATGTTCTGGCACATCACCCCGATATCGGCAGGAATACCGCCACTGGGGACTTCCTGGCCGGTCAGAATCTGTATCAATTGTTTTTCACCACCAGACGGGTACTTGGTGGGCACCACCGCAATTTCAATCTGAGTGCCCGCCACCGCCTTGCGCATGGCGGCAATGGCCTCGGGCTTGTTGTCTTCAATGCCGACAACGCACCGGGAAGGCCGGAGAATCCACGCCATCACTTTCAGGCCGGCAACCACCTCGGCGGCCTGCTCGCGCATGGTCATGTCATCGGCGGTGATGTAGGGCTCGCACTCCGCGCCGTTGAGAATCAGGGTATCGACCTTGCGATCCCTTGGAGGCCTCAGCTTGATATCGGTAGGAAAACCGGCACCACCCATGCCGGAAATGCCGGCTTCGCGAATTCGCTGCAGCACCGCTTCCCGGTCAAGTTGTTTGTAATCGTCAATCGGTGACAGGGCGCACCACTGGTCTTCGCCATCCGGTTTCAGTACCACGCACCAGTCCGCCATACCGGACGGGTGGGGAACCGGACGTTGTTCAATGGCCTCGATCACCCCCGAAGTGGGAGCATGCACCGGCACGCCCATGCCATTGGTAACGTCTGCGATTTTCTGACCCTTCAGTACCCGGTCGCCCACCGCAACCACCAACTCTGCCGGTTCGCCGATGTGTTGTTGCAATGGCAATACCAGGCGATCGGGCATGGCGGCCTTGCGGATCGGGCGGGCCGTGGACTGATGCTTGTTCTCGGGCGGATGAATGCCGCCGGTGAAATCCCACAGCTGAGTCATCAGGCGCTGGCTCCCTGGCGATCGGTGGCGATGATTTGGGGCACTGGAGGTGTCCAGGTCCAGGTACGGATATCCGGCTCGATGGTGATCATGTCGATGCAATCCACCGGGCAGGGTTCCACGCACAAGTCACAGCCGGTGCACTCGCTCTCGATAACGGTGTGCATGTGCTTGGCGGCGCCCAGGATGGCGTCTACCGGGCAGGCCTGAATGCATTTGGTGCAGCCAATGCATTCGTCCTCGCGAATAACTGCCACCCGCTTGGCCTGCTCAACACCGTGTTCTGCGTCCAGCGGTTGTGGCTCTACATCCAGCAGGTCGGCCAGCGCCTTGATGGTGCTTTCACCACCGGGCGGACATTTGTTGATGGCGTCGCCGTTGGCAATGGATTCGGCATAGGGCCGGCAGCCGGGGAAGCCACACTGGCCGCACTGTGTCTGCGGCAGCAGCGAATCAATTTGGTCAACCAGTGGGTTACCTTCAACCTTGAACCGTTCAGAGGCAAATCCCAGTAGCCCGCCAAAGACCAGGGCAAGCGCCAGCAGGACCACAACGGCAATCAGGAAACTCGTCCACATAACAACCGCTCCGTCAGACTGCGACCAGGCCGGTGAAGCCCAGGAAAGCCAGCGACATGAGCCCTGCGGTAATCATCCCGATAGCCGCGCCCCGGAAGGCCACCGGCACATCGGATACGGCAATGCGCTCGCGCATGGCGGCAAACAGCACCAGCACCAGGGAGAAGCCGACGGCGGCGCCAAAGCCGTAAAGCACAGATTCCACAAAGTTGTTGTTTTTGTTGAGGTTCAGGAGGGCTACACCCAATACCGCGCAGTTGGTGGTGATCAGGGGCAGGAAAATTCCGAGAACCCGATACAGCAGCGGACTGGTCTTGCGTACCACCATTTCGGTGAACTGTACCACCACCGCAATCACAAGGATGAAGGTGATGGTTTTCAGGAAAGCGAGATCCAGCGGGGCCAGCAGATAGGTGTAGGCCAGATAACTGCACACCGATGACAGGGTCAGTACGAACGTGGTTGCCAGCGACATGCCCATGGCGGTTTCCAGTTTCCCGGAAACGCCCATGAAAGGGCACAGCCCCAGGAACTGCACCAGCACGAAGTTGTTCACCAGAATGGTGCTGACCAGAATCAGTAAATACTCTGTCATCGGAGCGTCTCAGTCTCTGCTTTACATCACCCGCATGCCCGGCACGGCGCCGGAATCCGGAGACAGAATGAAGATATCCTTACCACCGGGGCCGGCCGCCAGTACCATGCCTTCGGACATACCGAACTTCATCTTTCTGGGTTTGAGGTTGGCGACCATCACGGTCATACGACCTTCCAGATCTTCCGGTTTGTAGGCGGACTTAATACCAGCAAACACGTTGCGTTCGCCATGCCCCACGTCAAGAGTCAGTCGAAGAAGCTTGTCAGCGCCTTCCACATGTTCTGCTTTGACAATCTTGACGACCCGCAGATCCACCTTGGCAAAATCCGGGAACTCGATTTCCTCGGCGATCGGTTCGAGATCCTTTGCCGCCTCTTTCTTGCTGTCGCCCTGGGCCGCCGGCAGTTCCTCTTTGGAGGCCTCCAGCATTTTTTCGATCTGGTCCATATCCACCCGGTTCATCAGCGGCTTGAACTTGTCGATGCCGTGGTTTTCGAGCAGGGCGGCACGGTTGTTCCAGTCCAGACGTGAATTCAGGAACGACTGGGCTGCATCAGCGGTCTTCGGCAGTACCGGTGCCAGATAGGTCATCAGCAGGCGGAACATGTTGATGGCGTTGGTACAGATAGCCTGCAGCTGGTCATCCTGGCCGTCCTGTTTGGCAATCACCCAGGGCTGCTCATCATTCACGTACTGGTTGGCAATGTCTGCCAGCTCCATAATCCGACGCATGGCGCGGCCGAACTCACGGGCTTCGTAGAACTCTGCAATCTGTTCACCGGCATCAATAAACTCTTTCAGCTTGTCCTGCTCGGTGACCTTGCCCAACTTGCCGTCAAAGCGCTTGGTGATAAAACCGGCGCTGCGGCTGGCAATGTTCACCACCTTGCCCACCAGATCTGAATTCACCCGGGCAGCAAAGTCTTCCAGGTTCAGGTCCATGTCATCCACACCGCCGGTCAGCTTCGCGGCGAAGTAGTAGCGCAGGTACTCCGGGTTCAGATGGTCCAGGTAGGTCCGGGCCATGATGAAGGTGCCGCGGGACTTGGACATTTTCTTGCCGTTCACCGTCACGAAGCCATGGGCCCAAACCGCGGTTGGCGTGCGGAAGCCCGCGTCGTGCAGCATCGAGGGCCAGAACAGGGCATGGAAATTGATGATGTCCTTACCGATAAAATGGTACACCTCGGCACTGGAATCCTTCTTCCAGAAATGCTCGAAATCGATGCCCTCGCGGTTGCACAGGTTCTTGAAGCTGGCCAGGTAGCCGATAGGTGCATCCAGCCAAACGTAGAAGTACTTACCTGGTGCATCCGGGATCTCAAACCCGAAATAGGGCGCATCCCGGCTGATGTCCCACTCCTGCAGGCCCGCATCCAGCCACTCGGCCAGCTTGTTGGCCACCTGGGGTTGCAGAGCACCGCTGCGGGTCCACTTGCTCAGAAAATCGTGGAACTCCGGCAGTTTGAAGAAGTAATGCTCGGATTCTTTTTCCACAGGGGTGGCGCCAGACACCGCAGAGCGGGGGTTGATCAACTCGGCGGGTGTGTAGGTGGCGCCGCAGGCCTCACAGTTATCACCGTACTGGTCTTCGGTTTTGCACTTGGGACAAGTGCCTTTGATGAAACGATCCGCCAGAAACATCTCTTTTTCCGGATCAAAGAACTGCGTGATCTTGCGCGTGGCAATGTGATCATTGTCCTTGAGCTGGCGGTAGATGTACTCCGAGAAGTACTGATTCTCCTCCGAGTGCGTGGAGTAATAATTGTCGAAACGGATGTGAAAGCCCGCGAAATCTTCCTGATGCTCCTGACGAATCCGGTCGATCAGCTGCTCCGGGGTAATCCCCTCACGCTCGGCCCGCAGCATAATGGCGGTGCCGTGAGCATCGTCTGCGCAAACGTAGTAGCAGTTGTGGCCGCGCATGTTCTGGAAGCGCACCCAGATATCGGTCTGAATGTATTCCAGCAGATGCCCCAGATGAATGGGCCCGTTGGCGTAGGGCAGGGCGCTGGTAACCAGAATATCGCGCTGTTGCTTGCTCGCTTGCGTCATGGTGATGTCCGAACCTTATGTTGAGTCGGGTTGGAAAGACAAAAACGGGGTTCCGGCGCCAATCGCAATTGATTGTTCCAGGTAAAGACCCCATATGGTCAGAAACGGGCACAGATGATACCTTCCGAGCCATCATTTTTCACCTGCATTCAAGCTTATGAGCTTATTCCGGAGACCCCGATGACCCAGATTTCCCAACAGGCCCTAGAAGCCGCCGTTCGCGAATACCGGGACCCCTACCTGAACAAAGACCTGTACGAACTGGGAGCCGTGAAAAACCTGAGCGCAGACGACAGCGGCAACGTAACCCTGATGGTCGAACTGCCATACCCTTCCAAAGGCATCGCTGGTGGCCTGAAACAGATCGTCGCCAACGCTCTGGAATTTGTCGATGGCGTTGAAAGTGCCGAGGTACACGTAGCCCAGAAAATCCACAGCTACAAAACCAACAAAGACCTGCCGGCCGTCCCCGGTGTGAAAAACATCATCGCAGTCGCCTCCGGCAAAGGCGGCGTGGGCAAATCCACCACCGCCGTCAACCTCGCTCTCGCCCTGCACGCCGAAGGCGCCCGGGTCGGCATCCTTGACGCCGATATCTACGGGCCCAGCATCGGCATGATGCTCGGCGTACCTGAAGGCAAACGCCCGGACGTACGCGAAAACAAATACTTCGTCCCCATGCTGGCCCACGGCCTGCAAGCCAACTCCATGGCCTTCGTCACCACCGACAAAACCCCCATGGTCTGGCGCGGCCCGATGGTCAGCGGTGCGGTGATGCAGTTGCTCCAGCAAACCCTGTGGGATGAACTCGACTACCTCATTATCGACATGCCTCCCGGCACCGGCGACATCCAGCTCACCCTGGCCCAGAAAGTCCCGGTCACCGGCGCCATCATCGTCACCACCCCCCAGGACATCGCCCTGCTGGACGGCAAAAAAGGCATCGAAATGTTCCGCAAAGTCGACATCCCGGTGTTGGGTGTGGTCGAAAACATGAGCGTGCACATCTGCTCCAACTGTGGCCATGAGGAACCCCTCTTCGGCCACGGTGGCGGCGAACGCATCGCGGAAGAATACGAAACCACCCTCCTGGGCCAGCTACCCCTGCACATGACCATCCGCGAGCAGACCGACAGCGGCGCTCCGACTGTGGTCGCCGAGCCGGATTCGGAAGTGGCAAGACGCTACCGCGACATCGCCAGAAGGGTGGGGGCGGAGCTGTCCACCCGCGAGCGGAATCTTGGTGGGACGATTTCCAGTGTTTCCGTAACTGAGCATTAACCAAGATCCGGTGCCAAGGGACTGAAACTCCGCTGTCGGATCGCGACGTCAGGCCCTTCTGTCCAAAAATGTCGGAGGCCATGGATGGCCGGAGAGAAGCGCACATGGGTGAGGCAAGCGTTTATGAAGCAAAGCTTCATGCGCCGCCGAACGACAGCAATCTATGATTGCTGGCTGGACCCGCTTGCGGGTGCTCGTAGCGGTTTTTGGACAGAAGGGCCTGATGGCGCAGCCCCCAGTGCGCGGTGTTGGGCAACCAGTCCTATATCTTCGACAGTCACCGCACGACAAGGTAAACTACGCCCCAATTTTCCCAGCTGGAAACGAGAATTCACCCATGAGCATCAAATCCGACAAGTGGATCCGCCGGATGTCCGAACAGCACGGCATGATCGAACCCTTCGAAGCCGGACAAGTTCGGGAAAGCGAAAAAGGCCGCGTCATCTCCTACGGCACCTCAAGCTACGGCTACGACGTACGTTGCAGCAACGAATTCAAAATCTTCACCAACGTCCACAGCGCCACCGTAGACCCGAAGAACTTCGACGAAAACAGCTTCGTCAACTACACCGGCGACGTCTGCATCATCCCGCCGAACAGCTTCGCTCTGGCACGCACCGTTGAGTACTTCCGCATCCCCAGAAGCGTACTCACTATCTGCCTGGGCAAAAGCACCTATGCACGCTGCGGCATCATCGTGAACGTCACCCCGCTGGAACCGGAGTGGGAAGGTCAGGTAACCCTGGAATTCTCCAACACCACCAACCTGCCAGCGAAAATCTACGCCAACGAAGGCGTTGCCCAGATGCTGTTCTTCGAATCCGACGAAATCTGTGAAACCAGCTACAAAGACCGCGGCGGCAAGTACCTTGGCCAGACCGGCGTGACCCTGCCCAGGACATGAACGCCAACCAGTTTCTCAAAGCCGTCTCACAACTGCAGGGCTGGCGCGAATGCGCCTTCCTGCTGGCCCTGGCCGAACGTTCATTTCCCAACTACGCCCTGTTCGCCGACGCCGTTGGCCTGAAAACCGGCGGCAAGATGCGCCAGTTGCTCGATCTGGCCTGGGACATGCTCCAGAAAGACGTGGCCGATGCCGCGATCCCGCAGCTGCTCAGCAAACTCGAAGCCCTGTGCCCCAATGTCGACGAGTACGATGCCTACGGTGTCTACCCGGCCTTCGATTTCTGCCAGCTGCTTGAGCAGGCGCTGCTGAACCGTCTGAACCCGAACAAGCATCGCGCCACCGAAGCCTCTCAGCTGGCGACCCGCACCGTGATGGATTTTGTTGAAATGTCCGAAGGTGAGGGGCTGGATGAAAACGAACTGGTGCGCGTGTTTGAGCACCATCCACTGCTCAAGGACGACAAACTGTTTCAGCGCGACACCGTCATGGCGCTGAAAAAGCAGCGAACACCCAAAGAAGCCTTCCTGGCTGAATTGCGAGCCGGTGCCGCCAACGACGGTGTCAGTAACCTGGGTATCTCCCTGGAAGGCTGACATAAGGCAACCGAGCTACACTGCCTGTAACCTCCCTCAGTACTTTATTGAACGGAATGAATCATGAAACTCTCTGCTTTCGGTCGTAAATTCACCGCTGATGCCGGCATTACTTCCCTGATGGACGATCTCGGGAATGCCATGGCCTCCGGTGAAGACATGATCATGATGGGCGGCGGTAACCCCGGCCACATCCCGGAGATCCAGCAGAGAGTTCAGAGCATTCTGGGGGAGATGGCCTCCAGTGAGGCGGACGTACGTCGGCTGGTGGGTATTTACGATCCCCCTCAGGGGGAAAAGCAGTTTATTGCCTCCCTGGCCCAGTTGCTGAATCAGGAATACGGCTGGGGCCTGAAGCCCGAAAACATTGCGCTGACCAACGGCAGTCAGGCCGCCTTCTTCATGCTTTTCAACATGTTTGGCGGCGACTACGGTGATGGCCATCACAAGCATATCCTGCTGCCTCTGGCGCCTGAATACATTGGCTACGCCGATGCCGGCATTGAGCAGGGGCTGTTCCACGCGGTACAGCCGGACATCTCGTTTACCGATGCCCATGAATTCAAATATCGGGTGGATTTTGACGCCGTGGAGGTGACCGGAGAAACCGGCGCTATCTGTGTCTCCCGGCCAACCAATCCCACCGGGAATGTGATTACCGATGAAGAACTGGCCCGACTGGAAGAACTGGCCCGGCAAAACGATATTCCGCTGATTGTCGACGGAGCCTATGGAACGCCATTTCCGAGCCTGCTGTTTGTCGACGCGCAGCCGAGCTGGAACGAGCAGGTTATCCTGTGTCTGAGCCTGTCAAAGCTGGGCTTGCCGGCGGCGCGAACCGGGATTGTTATTGCCGAAGAGTCCATTATCAAGGCATTGTCGGGTATCAACGCCATCATGAACCTGGCCACCGGAAGCTTTGGTGCGATGCTGGCAGAACCGCTGGTGCGCTCCGGAGAGATTCTGTCCCTGAGCCGGGATGTGGTTTGCCCGTTCTATAAAGCAAAAATGGAGCGGGCGGTATCGGTGTTCCGGGACGCCATGGGCGAAGACAGTTGCCGCTGGTACATCCACAAGCCCGAAGGCGCCATGTTCCTGTGGCTCTGGTTCCCGGATTTGCCAGTCTCCAGTCTGGAGCTTTATCAGCGTCTCAAGGCTCGGGGTGTGCTGGTGGTCTCCGGGCATTATTTCTTCCCGGGCTTGCCCGAGGATGGCTGGCGTCATCGCCATGAGTGCCTCAGGGTCACCTATTCGCAGGACGATGCCCGGGTGGCTGAGGGCCTGAGAATCATTGCTGAAGAAGTAAAAGCGGTGTGGGCCGAGCAGGGACTGGCCGGTTAGTCGGCCAGTGTCGCGTCTTTGAGTTTCAGCTCGTACTCGCTGCCGTCCGGCTCTACCTGGAGCAGGCGAACCAGCAGGTAATCCCGGGCCGGATCAAACCACATCAGGGTCTGGCGTTTGGAGTCTTCGTCCCGGACCTTTTCCGCCTTCAGGGTGTTCATGGTGCGGCCATTGTCGCTCAGGCTATCTTCGTCGATGACAGCAAAGCGGTCGTCGTCGTAATCCCCCTTGTCCAGCACCTGGTAGGTGACATCGCGTTTGCCCGCCTTGAGATCCTGATGGAGCTGTAACTGGTAGCCCAGTGGGTCCAGGGTCTTATCCCGTAACTCGACTTCAAACTTCTCGCCGCGATAGCTGCCGGTGGCAGTGCCTGCCTGCCAGTCAAAATCAATGGACTGTTTGCGATCCTTGATCAGGAAGCCGGAGAGGTGATAGCGGTAGCGCAGGGGGATTACCTGGCCATCTTCCCAGCGAAAAATCAGTGATTCGTTGATATCGGCGATGAAGGAGTCGACATCCGTACGGTAGAGCCAGACGTTATTGCCCTGGTCTGTCAGTTCCCGAACACCCTCGCCGTTGAGGCTGACGCCCTTGGACATGGAGGCGGTGTAGCGGGCCTCATAGGGTGCCAGAGGGGCATAATCAACATCGCCGGCGGACGCCGGCAGTGCAATCATGCCGACAATGAGGGTTGCCCAAAACTGCAAACGTGCTTTGTGGGGTTTGTCTGTGTACATCAAAAAGCCTCTTTGACCGTCTACGCTAGCGACAGTGTAGTTGGTTCGGTGAGGCCATGTGATGACAATCTGTTCAGTTCGCCGGCAGTCGCATGGGGCGCTCGATTGGCGCACCGTCAAACATAACGCCCTCAGCGCCCAGCTGAATGCGACCCTCACAAAACCAGCGCACAACGATAGGGTAGAGCACGTGCTCTTGTTGCTGAACTTTTTCCGCCAGGGACTCCGGAGTGTCATCCTCTGTCACGGCAACTTCCGCCTGGGCGATGACGGGCCCGCCGTCCAGTTCCTCGGTCACAAAGTGAATGGATACACCGTGGGTGCGGTCGCCGGCTTCCAGCACCCTTTGGTGGGTGTTCAGTCCGGTGTAGGCCGGCAACAGGGAAGGGTGAATGTTAAGCATCCGGCCACGGAATGCGCGGACAAAGTCGCTGGTCAGAATACGCATGAAGCCGGCCAGCACCACCAGATCCGGATTGTGGCGAAGGATTTCGGCCAGCAGGGCGGCGTCGAATTCTTCTCGGGAGCCATATTTTGTATGGTCGACCACAAAGGTGGTGAGATTGGCCTGGGCGGCGCGCTCCAGGGCAAACGCGCCCGGTTTGTTGCAGCCAACGGCAATGATCTCACCCGGAAAGTCGCGTTCCCGGGTGGCGTCGATCAAAGCCTGGAGGTTGGTACCGCTGCCAGAGGCGAGCACCAGGATCTTCGGAACGGGGGCCGGATCTGCCTTCATGCCGTCAAAAGCCCCGGTGCGTAGCGAACAACGGGCTCGGCATCGCTGGATTCGGCTGCTTCCATTACGCCGATCTGCCATACCTTTTCACCCATGGCATTCAGGGTGTCCATGGCCAGTGCCTTCTGGTCTTCCGGTACACAGATGACCATACCGATACCACAGTTAAAGGTGCGATACATTTCCTCCCGGGCTACGCCGCCGGCATTCTGAAGCCACTGGAATACCGGGGGCAGCTCCCAGCTCTGGGTGTCGAGTGCGGCTATGGTGCCCTTGGGCAGTACCCGGGGGATGTTCTCGGGCAGGCCGCCGCCGGTAATGTGCGACAGGGCCCGAACATCGACTTCGCGAATCAGTTGAAGCAGATTCTTCACATAAATGCGTGTGGGTGCCATCAGGGCGTCGGCCAGTGTGGTGTCGCCCATTGACTGGCTCAGGTCTGCGCCACTGACTTCGATAATCTTGCGAATCAGCGAGTAGCCGTTGGAGTGGGGGCCAGAGGAGCCCAGGGCCAGCAGTGCGTCACCCGGCTGGGCGCGGCTACCGTCAATGATCTTGTCACGCTCCACAATGCCTACACAGAAGCCGGCCAGATCGTAATCGTCGCCTTCATACATGCCCGGCATCTCGGCGGTCTCGCCACCAACCAGAGCACATCCGGCCTGCTCACAACCCTGGCCAATGCCTTCTACTACCTGGGCGGCAACGTCAACATTCAGTTTGCCGGTTGCGTAGTAGTCCAGAAAGAACAGAGGCTCGGCGCCACCGACCACCAGGTCATTCACGCACATGGCCACCAGGTCGATGCCGATGCTGTCATGCTTCTGCAGTTGCATGGCAAGCCGAAGCTTGGTGCCTACGCCGTCCGTGCCAGAAACCAGTACGGGCTCTTTGTAGCCTGCCGGAATCGATACCATGGCACCAAAGCCGCCGAGGCCGCCGAGTACTTCCGGGCGACGGGTGCGCGCTGCAGTGCTCTTGATTCGGTTGACAAGATCGTTACCTGCGTCGATGTCCACGCCGGCATCGCGGTAGGTCAGGGAGGGCTTCTGTTCGCTCATGGAAAATAACCGTAGGCCTGTGAGTCAAGGCGCGGATTTTAACAGGTGCGCACGGGGGCTCCAAATGGAATTGGGAGCACAGGCAATATTGCCGGTTTCAGATTGCCTGACTGCAACCTGTGCTTGCTACTCTCGGCTCTGGTGATGGTGTATCCTGTGCGCCAACCATGGGAATGGCAAGGTGTTTCATGACCGAATCAGTGAAAACAGCCAGGAACGGGCGAGTTGCTGCGTTTCTGTTGGCGGCAGTCTGTTGGGTACTCTCGGCCGGCCCGGCATCGGCGGTCAGCGTGTCGGGACTTTACACGGCCGATGTTCCGGTTGCAGGCACCTCGGCGGATGCCTTGAAGGCCGGATACGCTGAAGGGCTGCGTCAGGTAATGGTGAGGGTGTCCGGAACCCGTGAGGTTCTGGAACTCGAAGGGATAGACGAGGTACTGGCAGACGCCGAGTCCATGTTGCTGTCTTATCAGGTGAACCGTACCGCGGGGCAGTCGCGTTTGCAGATGAGTTTCGGGGCCGTGGGGGTTAACCGCGCGCTGGCGTCTGTGCAGGCGCCGGTATGGGGCGCCAACCGCCCCCTGACACTGGCCTGGATTGCCGTGGAAGACCGGGGAGACCGGCAATTACTGACCCGTTCAGCGGATTCAGCGCCGGGCAGTAACGAGGGGCTCTGGGCCCAGCATCTCTTATCAGCAGCGGCCGATCGCGGTCTGCCCATCGCCTTCCCGCCGGAGACCTATGCCGGTGACCGGGCCTTGCTGTCGGATTTGTGGGGCCAGTTTGTCGGCCGCATCGAACAAGCTTCAGACGATCTGTCCCACGACGCCCTGGCTCTGGTGCGTATCAGTCGTTCCGGCGGCCAATGGCGCGCAGGCTGGGTGGTTGAAGGCATGGGGCTCGATGCGGGTGAGCAGTCGGTCAATGCCGATACGCCGGAACAGTTGGCGCAAGCTTTGATCGATCGCTGGACAGAGCAATACGCCAGCCGATATGCGGTTACAGCCGGCGAGGCGGGTGAGGCTCCGAAAGTTGATATGGTGCTTGAGGGTGTAACGACGCTGGCAGATTACGGTCAGGTGACCCGGGCCCTGCAGGACATGACTCCGGTAGTGTCTGTTGGTGCGTCACGGGTTCGTGGCAACCGGCTGACCGTGGAGGTAGCATTCTCTGGAGAACTTGACCAGTTGAAGGAGCATATCGCGCTGGACGCACGATTTGTGCCGGCGGAGCAGCCTGCAGAGCCGATAACGGCCAGCAAGAACAGCCAGACTGCTGGCTCGGACGGGGATGGTGAGGCGCAATCAGGCGAGCCCGGTTCCCGCAATGAAACCGAAGCACCGGCCGGAACGGATGCGCAGGATAGTGCTTCGACGGCTGGGTTCAGCTATCAGCCCCTGGCTCCGGGCGATGAGCAGGATGCCGAACAGGCTTTTGAGTCTTTGTACCAGGTACTTTATTACCGCTGGCAACCCGCTCCCGGCGCCACTGGCGGCGACCGAAGCTGATGGCTTGATGGAGGCAGCCCGGTGAGTTCTAAGCAGTGGCGCTGGATCCCGAATGCACTGACATTCCTGCGAATGGTGCTGATCGTGCCGTTCGCCGGCGCGCTGCTGGAAGGTAACTACCGGCTGTCTCTGGTGATATTCTTCGTTGCCGCACTGACCGATGCCTTTGACGGGTTTCTGGCCCGTCATTTCAACTGGCGCTCCCGGCTTGGCGCTGTGGCCGACCCTCTCGCGGACAAGGCGCTGTTGATTTCGGCCTACCTCATGCTCACCATTACCGGTGTACTTCCGCTGTGGTTGTTTGCCCTGGTGCTGGGTCGGGATCTTGTCATTGTCTGCGGCGGCCTGGCTTTTCATTACGGCATCGGCCGCTTCGATATGGAACCCAGTATTCCGGGCAAGATCAACACGTTTGTCCAGATACTGGTGGCGCTCGCCATTATCATCCTGCTGGCGGGTTTGCCCATGCAGCCCTGGGTCATCGACACCGGGATCTGGCTGGTTGCCGTCAGCGCGCTGGTGAGCGGGGGGCACTATGTGGCAGTGTGGAGTTTGCGGGCCTGGAGGGCGAAGCGGTCATGAAAGCCTCACAAATGGTATTGGGGGTCAAGCTCCGGGACGATGCCCGCTTCGACAACTTTCACGGCGACCGTAACCGTTCGGCCGCACAGCGGCTGGAGCTGGTGTGCCGGGAGCCGTCGGGGCTTCCGGTAGTGGTGATCTGTGGCGATTCCGATACCGGCAAAAGTCATCTGTTGCAGGCGATCTGCCATGAGTCCGAGCAGATGGGAAAAACCGCCGTCTGCATCAGCATTGTCGAGCTGCTGCCGTTCGGCCCGGACGCCCTGGCGGGCCTGGACAGTCATGATGTGATCTGTCTTGACGATCTGGAGCATGCCGCGGGTGATCCCGGCTGGGAGGAGGCGGTTTTCCACCTGTACAACCGGGTGCTGGATCGTAATGGTCTGCTGGTGGTCAGTCTGTCCGAGGTGCCCGCTTCGCTGCCGTTCGGACTGGCAGACCTGGGATCTCGTCTGGCGCATGGCTTGCTCATTCAGTTGGGCGTGTACCGGGATGAGGATCGGCAGCGAATCCTGATGGCCCGGGCAGAGCAGCGCGGGCTGGTGATGAGTGAGGATGTTGCCGGCTTCATCATGCGCAGGGCCCCTAGAAAGCTGGGTGATCTGCTGGGGCTGCTGGATACATTGGATGAGAATTCGCTGCAGGCCCAGCGACGTTTAACCATTCCGTTTGTTAAAGCTGTGATGGGATGGTAACGGTAAAGGGATTAATAACGATAAAGGCCATTGGAGAGACGACATGAGACGGGTTGTATTCAATCAGAAAGGTGGCGTTGGCAAGTCCAGTATCACCTGTAATCTGGCGGCCATCAGCGCCGCAAGAGGAAAGCGTACCCTGGTGGTGGATCTGGACCCGCAGGGCAACTCCACCCACTACCTGCTGGGCAAGCCGGCGGCTGAACTGAAAGATACCGTTGCCGATCTGCTGGAGCAGACGGTCGCCTTCAGTGTCTTCAATCGTCGACCTGACGAGTTTGTACACGCCTCGTCATTCGACAACCTGTACGTGTTGCCATCCAGCCCTGAGCTGGATTTTCTGGAACGCAAACTCGAAGCCAAGCACAAGATCTACAAGCTCAGGGAGTTCCTGAAAAAACTCAGCGACAGTTTCGATGAGATCTATATCGATACCGCCCCGGCCCTGAATTTCTACACCCGTTCTGCCCTGATTGCTGCCCAGCGCTGCCTGATCCCGTTCGACTGCGATGATTTCTCCCGCCAGGCGCTCTACAACATCCTCCATGAAATCCGCGAATTGCAGGAGGATCATAATGAGGAGCTGGTTGTTGAGGGCATCATTGCAAACCAGTTCCAGCCAAGGGCGAGCCTGCCCAGGCAGTTGGTCCGGGAGCTGACGGAGGAGGGGTTGCCGGTGCTGCCGGTACGCCTGTCCAGTTCCGTCAAGATGAAAGAATCACACCAGAGTCGCCAACCGCTGATTCACATGGCTCCGAAACACACGCTCACACGCCAGTATGAGGATCTATACCGTGTGCTGCATGGGGAGTCTGTTGAGCTGGAGCCATTGGCAGACTGAGAGGAATCCCATGAGTGAAAAAGCACGCCACCTGGATCAGGTGACCGACGGTTTGCTGCAGATTGAAATTGAACTTCGGCAACTGGGTGTCTGGCAGACAGAAAGCCTGCCACCGGAGGCGTTCCAGAGTACCCAGCCGTTCTGCCTGGATACCATGGACTTCACCCAGTGGCTGCAGTTCGTGTTTCTTGAAAAAATGAAGGCGCTGGTGGAAGCCGGTCACGCGCTGCCAGAGGTATCTGGTATTGCGCCCATGGCAGAAGAGCATTTCCGTGGGCGTGAGCAGTCCGGCCGTGAGCTGATCTCAGCGCTTGAGGAGATGGATCGGCTGTTGTCCTCTGGAGGCCGCTGATTATTCCGGGACTGGATTACTCCAGGCGCATGGACAAATCGATGGCTCGTACGTCTTTGGTCAGTGCGCCGATCGAGATGTAATCCACGCCGGTTTCGGCAACGGGCACCAGCGTGTGCGCGTTGATGCCACCGGAAGCTTCAAGGCGGGCTTTTCCGGCATTCCGCTTTACCGCTTCAGCCATGTCGGCAAGCGAGAACTCGTCCAGCATGATGATGTCGGCCCCGGCCTCAAGAGCCTGGTCCAGCTCGGCGAGCGATTCGGTTTCCACTTCCACGGGTTTGCCTGGTGCAATGCGGTGCGCTTCGGCGACCGCATTGGCAATGGAGCCGCAGGCGGCAATGTGGTTTTCCTTGATCAGAAATGCGTCCCAGAGTCCCAGCCGGTGATTGTCGCAGTCACCGCAAGTCACCGCGTATTTCTGGGCCAGTCGCAGCCCTGGCAGGGTTTTCCTGGTGTCCAGAAGGCGGACGTTGGTATGGGACACCCGGCGAGCGTAATGGGCACAGGCCGTTGCCACGCCAGACAGGGTCTGCAACCAGTTGAGAGCAGCGCGTTCAGCGGTCAGAAGCGAGCGGGCCGGGCCTTGCATGCGGAAAATCACGGCGTTGGCGGGTACGTCGTCGCCATCGTGAAACTGCCACTGAAGTGTCACTGAGGGATCCACCTGGCGAAAAACCTCCTCCACCCAGGCGCTTCCAGCCAGGCGGGCGTCTTCCCGGGTGATTACCCTTGCGGTTGCCAGTTTTTCGGCAGGGATCAGCTGGGCGGTGATGTCGCCATCGCCAATATCTTCCCGCAGACTCTGGGCAACGGATTCGATACGGGCCTGGCGCAGCAGTTCGGCAGAAATCATTGGGACGTCCGGAGGTTGATGGTGGCTTGGAAAAGTGTGGAGGGCAATTCTACTGCCAGCGCTATCGATTCGCCAAATGGCGGTGTGAGCGGTCTGAAGTGTGATGCAGTTCCTGCTGACACAAAAGGTGACAAATTCTGACACAAGGTGACGACACTCGCCCGTATGATGTAATCCTATAAAGGTTTAAGTACCATCAGCTGATCGATTCCGGAGCATCCACATGGCGCACGATAACAAGGTAGTCCGCTTGGCCGGTCAGAAGCCGGTGAGCCGGTTCTCGTTACCGGTAGAGCTGGTGCGACTGCGTGACACATCGGGTCAGTCACTCAAGGCGGTACTTGCCAGTTTTTTCGAACAGGCTGACGACAGTTTGTTTGCCCTCGCAGACCGGGCCGGCTCCAACCAGGACCAGACTGCCTACTTCGACGCCATGCGGGAGCTGCGACTGCGCCGGAAGGCAATGACAGTGTCAGTCCTGCAATACGTCAGCCAGGCCTTCAATGAGCTGGGTAAGTTCAAACCTGCCCGCTCCGGTGGTTCACTGGAAGAAGTGGACCAGGACTCCCTCAGCCTGGTGGATCACTCTGACCTTGAACAGCAGGTAGCGATAGATAACCTGACCAATCGCCTGCGGAATCGATACCAGGAGCCGGTACGGATGTTGGCGGCCCGGATTCGCCATCTTGTTCCGCAGTTGGATCTCTCTGACGATCAAATGCCTCTCAGCCCGGAAGTCATTTGTGGCGCTATTTCGGATGCTTGCACCGATCTGGATATTGATATCCGTGCCAAGCTTGTGGTTTTGAAGCTGTTTGAGCGCCTGCTGGTGGACAAGCTCAGCGATTTCTACCAGGAATGCAACAAAACCCTGATCGCCGCCGGCGTGCTGCCTGACATGAAGCGGGCTCCGGTGGGTGGTGCTCAGGTAGCGCCGGGTCGCAGTGCGCCAAAGGCAGGCGGTTCGCCAGCGCCGGCAGAGGAAGCCCCGGCTGCCGAAGGTACTGCCCATAGCCATGGACCGTCGCCTACTTTCAGTGAGCTGAGTGCGCTGTTGCACCAGGGAGAGACCAGTAGTGCCGGTATGGCACAAACCGGCGCTGTTCTGGATACCGATCGTCTGATGGCGCGCCTGAACGAACTGCAGGGCGCAGCGCCGCAGGGTGAAGGCGACAATGTGGTGCCTTTGCGCCAGCAGTTACAGCCGCTGTTGCAGGGTCCGGAAGGGAAGCGATTCTCAGTAGGGCAGGTCGACAGTGACGTGATCAACCTGGTCTCAATGCTGTTTGATTTCATTCTCGAAGATCGGCAGTTGCATCCGGTTATGAAGGCGCTGATCGGGCGGCTACAGATTCCGGTGCTCAAGGTCGCACTCAGCGACAAGAACTTTTTCAATCGTGGTGGCCATCCGGTTCGCAAGCTCCTCAACGAACTTGCCCTGGCCGCCATTGGCTGGAGCGAGAAACGTGCCGGAATGCGTGATCCGCTTCGGGAAAAAATTGAGGAAGTGGTGGGTCGGGTGCTCACCGAATACACCGATCAGGTAGGGCTGTTCGAGGAATTGCTGAAGGACTTTGGTCACTTCATGGATCTGGATCGCCGCCGTCGCGAGCTGGTTGAGCAGCGCCTTCGGGATGCCGAAGAAGGACGCGCCCGGCAGGAACGTGCCAGTCAGGCTGCTACCGATGTTATCCGTGAGCACACTGCAGGCCGGGACATTCCCGAGCCGGTTTTACAGGTGCTGAACGAGCCCTGGACCCGTTACCTGCAGTGGGTGGTGTTGCGTGAGGGTGAAGAAAGCGAGCGTTGGCTGCAGGCAAAGGCCATCAGCGAGCGGCTGGTGTGGAGTGTTGACCCGCGACCGGTGTCTTCTGATACCCGGGCGGAACTGTTGCGAATGATTCCAGAGGTGGTGGAAGAGCTCCGCAAGGCGCTTCAGGAGATCTCCTGGGATCCGTTTGCAACCGATGCGGCCATCCGGGACCTGGAGCTTGCCCATGTCGATGTTTTCCAGAAACTGGTGACCGCGCCGGTTGTTGAAGACAAGGCACCCACGATTGAGAATTTTGAGGTACCTGAAGCTCCGGCAGAGCCGGCGGAAACTCCCGAGCAATCGGAACCTGCGCCGGAGGTGGTTGACGAGGTGACTGAACCTGCGTCAGTCAAGCCTGCTGAGATCTCAGCCGGCGTTGAGACGGCAGCCGTCGCCGAGGAATCCGCGGAGATCCAATCACCAGTAGCGTCGGCGGAATGGCTGGCGAAGGCGGACGGCCTGAGAGTTGGATCCTGGGTTGAGATGGCCAGAGACGAGACCAGGGTCCGTTGCAAGCTGGCGGCCTTCATCAAGGCCACCGGCAAGTACATCTTTGTTAACCGCAGTGGTGCGAAGGTGGCGGAATATCATCGGGATGACCTGGCGATTGCTCTGCAGGAGCAGGCGATCACCATGCTGGATGACGGCCTGATCTTTGATCGGGCGCTGGAGTCCATCATCGACAACCTGCGTCATAACCGAAAAGACTGATCTCCGGTACTGAGTGCCCGCGCAGGGCACCGGCGACGTCGTGGCATCCATGGGCGCTTTGTGATTCAATCATCTGCATGAGTCCCCTGCGCCGATGGAAACACGTTGTCTAGTATCCAGAACGATCATCACCCACACTCCCTGAAAGATGCGGCAGCACTTTTGCGTTCCAGTGGCCGGTTCCCCGGCGTGCGCTGGTGTCCGTCGCCCAATTTTGGTCCCCGCCCGGACGGTTCCTCTATCTCACTGCTGGTGGTTCACAACATCAGCCTGCCGCCGGAACAGTTTGGCGGCCCGCACATCGAGAATTTTTTCTGTAACTGTCTGGATACTGCTGCCCACCCCTATTTTGAAACGATCGCAGAGCTGAAGGTGTCTGCACACGCGTTGATTCGCCGGGATGGTTCCGTTATTCAGTTTGTCAGCTGTCTGGACAGGGCATGGCATGCTGGCCGTTCCAGTTTTCAGGGTAAGGAGGAGTGCAACGACTACTCCATTGGTATCGAGCTCGAAGGTGCGGATGACGTTCCCTATACCGATGATCAGTACCGTGCGCTGGCGCGTCTGGCGCTCCTGGCAATGACAGCCTGGCCGGAAATCACGCCGGGTCGCATTGCCGGCCACAGTGATATTGCTCCGGGCCGAAAAACCGATCCAGGGCCCGCGTTTGAGTGGTCTCGCTTCCAGACACTGCTGTCGAACGAGGAGATGGCCTGATGTCGTTGGTTGTTTTTCTGATTGCGTACGTGATTCGCCGCAGGCTGGACCGCGCCGATCACCTGGCTGGCGATGAGGTCTGGCGTAACTGGTTTCATCGTTGGGGCCGGGTAGAAGCGGGTCAGGAGCGGTCAGTCTGGAGAGGGGCGCTGCTGGTTGTGTTACCTTCTCTGGCGCTCGCTGGCGCGTGGGCGCTGTCCAGTGAGGCGGGCTACCGCTATGCCCTGTATCCGCTTGAACTGGTGCTGATGGTGGTACTGATGGGAGCGCCGGGCTGGCGCAAGGTGCTGCGAGCCTATTCCGATGCCTGGCGGCGCGGAGATATGCAGGCTGCCTGGCACCATGTTCAAGAGCGCCTGCCCGCCTCCGAAAGAGGAGCAGCGCTATCGCCAGAAGCCATGCACCTGTCGGTGTCGCGGGCGCTGATGGTCTCGGTTTTCGAGCGTTTCTTCCTGGTGGTTTTCTGGTATGCCGTCGGCGGCATAGCGCTGGCTTTTCTGGCTCGAGGGCTTGTAGCTCTGGCGGGCCAATGGCCGCAGGCGGCCGCGCGGGAACGCTATCAGCGGGCAGCCCGGCTTATCGGCTGGATTCCTTCCCGCTTGCTGTCATGCACATTCGGGCTCGCCGGTGACCTGGCCGGCTGGTCCCGGGAAATACGCAAGGTATTCCCGGGATTCGGGAAAAAGACCGCGGATGTGCTCATGATTTCCGCCAACGGGTCGTTAACTGGATATGCACTTGATCCTGCGCGCTTTTCGGAGTTGCACCCGGAAGAGTGGCCCGATTTTGGCGGGCGGAGCCTCAGCGCTATAAGGGACCTCCTCAACCGGAGCATGCTGGTGTGGATATGTGCGCTTGCATTGCTGGTGATCGCAGGCATGGCCTAGCCGGAAAGCAAAAACGGATTACAGAATAACACTAAATAGTGATTAAGTTTTTCCGGCAACGGGCGATAATCAAACAAAAGAATAAAGATTCAGTTGTTAGAAGCAGCGAGGGCTCTGTGAACTATATAATCAATCCGGCTGTAGCACTGATGAATCGGCTGCCCATGGTTTACAAATTCAGCCTCATCAGCATTCTCTTTCTTGGCCCTATCATCGTGCTTTCCTGGTTGGTGATTTCCGGGCTTAACCAGTCGGTTCAGACCATGACCCGCGGCATTGAAGGTCTTGCAGAACTCCAGAAGGTGGAGCGCCTGCTGGTGGCGGCGATGGATTACCGTGACTATCAGGCCCCCGGCATTCTGAAAGACGAACAGCCCTTGCTCGAAAAAGCCAACGAAGCGGCCAGTCGCATGGATGCCCTGTTGGCAGATCTCGCCGAACCACAGCGTTCTTTTGACACCTCCGGCTCCTGGCAGGAGCAGATCCTGGTTGTAAGAGAAGAATGGGAGACGCTCAAAGCCAACGATAACTATCAGGGCAACATTGACCCCCAGTTCAAGTACTACCAGGAGTTTGTGCAGAAGGTGATGGCCTTGCTGCCGGCGACCATTGAAATCAGCGGATTGGGTCAGGATGCGTCCCGGGAAAACCTGCTGCTGTTAGGGCTGGTGCGTTCTGCGTTGCCTGAGTCTCGCACTGTTGTTGGCCGCGCCCGTTCATACGGTATTTTTGCGCTGGTGGAAGGTCAGGTGGGCTATGCACTCAGCGAAACCCTGAATGAAATCTACGATCAGTTGACCAACCGCAGTTCGCTGCTTTCGCCGGCCCTTTCCGTTGCTGTGGAGGCGTCGCCCCAGCTGGCAGAGAGTGCGAGCGGTGCACTGACCCGCACGGAAGAGAGTCTGATGACAGTCCGTGATGAGCTGGACCTGAATGTCATCACGCCTATGCGCCTGGAGCTGCCCTGGCAGGAATTTGACGAGACCGTATCGGCGCAGATGGGATATTACGATACCCTCAGCGATCGTATCTTCGATGTGGTTGCCGGTAATCTTGAGGATCGCCTGGCTCGCCAGACCGGGCAGCGCACCCTGATTCTGGTGGCGCTGATTGCTGTGATGCTGGTAGTGGTCTACCTCTATGTGGGCTTCTTTATGTCTGTGCGGATTGCCATCAACCGGTTCAGCGAAGCTGCAAGAAATGTGGCCGCCGGCGATATGACCACCCATATCCGGTTGAACAACCGGGACGAACTGGGTGAGCTCACCTCTGAGTTCAACAACATGACCGATCGTATTGCTGAGCTTGTCCGGTCGGTGGGCTCTACAACAGCAGATGTTGATCAGCAGGCGGTCCGGGTGAATGACACCGCTTCGGCGAACAGTCAGGCCGTGGCCCGACAGATGGAAGAGACCGGGCAGATCAACGAGGCCATGGGCCAGATGGTGGAAGCGGTCAATGAAGTCACGGAGAGTGCGCACCGGGTGGCGGATAGTGCGGGGAATGCCGAGAAAGATACCGAGAAGGGTCGGGAAGTGGTGGCCGATACGGTGGCGACCATTAACCGGCTGGCTACGGAGATTGCAGGCGCCGTTGATGTCATCAACCGGGTGAGTGCGGACAGTGACAATATCAGTCAGGTTCTGGTTGAGATTAAAGCAATTGCCGAGCAGACCAACCTGCTGGCGCTGAACGCGGCCATCGAGGCAGCGAGGGCGGGAGAACAGGGGCGTGGCTTTGCGGTGGTGGCGGATGAGGTTCGTTCATTGTCTCAGCGTACCCACAAGTCCACTGAGGAAATTGAAGGCATGATCTCCCGGCTTCAGGGTGGTGTAAAAGAAGCGGTATCTGCCATGACCTCAAGTCACGATGCCACGGAGAAGACGGTACAGAAGTCTGGTGAAGTGACCGAAGCGCTGGATCGGATCGCCTCGGGCATTTCCGAGATCGTTGATATGAGCCATCAGATTGCCCAGGCGGCGGAGGAACAGTCGGCCGTGGCCAGGAACGTGAATGCCAACGTGGAGCGCATTGGCGAATTTGGCCAGAGCACTGCCTCCAACGCCGAAGAGACTCTGGCTTCGTCCAGACAGATGTCGGAGCTTACCGCGTCGCTTCAGCGCCTGGTGGAAGCATTCAAGGTGTAATCTGTGGTTGTTGTGAAAAATCCGGCCTCAGAGGCCGGATTTTTTTTGCTCCCAGAGAATCTCCTGGCTGCCATCCCGGCGAGCCAGCACCCGGGCGATGACAAACAGCAGATCGGATAACCGGTTCAGGTAGTGACGCGAGGCAGTATTGATGGAGTCCTCGTGGCCAAGGGCCACCACCACGCGCTCGGCCCGGCGACAGACCGCCCGTGCCAGATGACATTGTGCTGCGGCAGGGCAGCCCCCGGGCAGGATGAAGTTTTTTAGCGGCGGCAGGTCGGTGTTGTACTCGTCCAGAGTCTGCTCCAGCCACTCAATGTGATTGTCGCTGATCACCTTGCTGCCCGGGATGGCAAATTCGCCGCCCAGATCAAACAGGTGATGCTGAATGCGCCGGAAGGTATCGATCAGACTGTCACCAGAGGGAAGCGTCTCAATCAAAACGCCGATATGGCAATTCAGCTCATCTGCCATACCCATGGCTTCCACTCGCTGGGCATTTTTGGCGATACGGTTGCCATCGGCCAGGCCGGTAGAACCGTCGTCTCCGGTTCGGGTGTAGATCTTCGACAGGCGATTGCCCATGGTCTTGCTCCCTCTGGTAAAAGTCAGTTCAGTTGTTGTACCTGTTCGGCGAGCATTTGGTTCACCTGTACCGGTATGCCATGTTGATGGCCGAGCCGCGCCAGGTAACCGTTAATGAAGTCGATTTCCGTGGTTCTGCCTGCCTTTACATCAGCCCGCATGGAAGACGTGTTGGCGGCGGTTTTGCGGGCGACAGCCTCAATAGTCTCGCGCAGGTTTTCCGGGGCTTGTTGCGGTTGTCCGGCGGCAGGGAGCAGGCGGCTGATCTCCTCGCACAAGGGGGCAATCCATTGCAGGTAAAACGGTTGTGTCAGGATCTCTCCGTTGGGGCAATCCAGAATGGCCGTAAAGGCGTTTATGCCGGCGTTGATCACCAGTTTTTGCCAGAGCCTGGCGAGTATATCGTGTTCAGGGTGGACCATGAGGCCGCTGCTGGCGAGCTGTTGGGCAACCCTTTCGACCAATGGATTCCCCGCCGGGTTCAGGGCGCCGACCCAGGTAGTGCCGCGGCCAGCGTGAACGGTCAGCCCGGGGGCGGGCCGGTTTGCGCCTTCGGTCGTGGATGCGGCCAGTACCGGCCGGTCCGGCCATGTTTCGGTGACCTGCTGCTGGCTCCCCAGGCCGTTTTGGAACAACACAATGGGAGTCTGTTTGGCAATGGAGGGCAGGGCCGCCTTGAGGGCTTCGAGGGTGTCGCCGGCTTTGGTTGTCACCAGGATCAGATCAGGAGACTGGCCGGGTTGTAGCCAGGGAATAATGGCATTGGCTGATTCGCCGTCAATGGACTGAAAGCGATAACAGACGGGGTCTGGGGCCTGCCCCGGGCGGGGCACAAACGCTACCTGCCCGCCAGGTAGCGTTGCGGCCCAGAGCCGGCCCAGGGAGCCGGCACCGAGGATGGCGATCATGGCCTTACATGGCCTCGATTTCTGCCCGTTGCGCACTGAGCCGCTGCAGGCTGCCCTGGGCATCCTTCAGCTTCTCTTTTTCCTTCTCTACGACTTCGGCTGGGGCCTTGGCGGTGAACTTTTCGTTGTTCAGCTTGCCTTCTAGGCGACCGATTTCCTTGTTCAGGCGTTCCAGCTCCTTGTCCAGGCGCTTGAGTTCGGCGTCCTTGTCGATCAGGCCGGCCATGGGCACCAGCACTTCCATTTCGCCTACCAGTTGGGTGGCGCTCATGGGAGCTTTGTCGCCCTCGAACCATTCCAGCTTCTCAAGTTTGGCCAGGGAAATGAGGAATTGGCGGTTGTCGTTCAGGCGGCGCTGATCGTCGGCGTTGCCGCCTTTCAGAAGTACCGGTACCTGCTTACCCGGGGAGATGTTCATCTCGCCGCGGATATTACGCACCGCTACAATCACGCCTTTAAGCCACTCGATATCGGCGGCCACGGCGGCATCCTGCTTGCTGGCATCCGGCTGCGGGTAGGGCTGCAGCATGATGCTGTCGCCCTGCTTGCCGGCCAGCGGTGCAATACGTTGCCAGATTTCTTCCGTGATGAACGGCATGATCGGATGCGCCAGGCGGAGTACGGCTTCGAGTACGCGTACCAGGGTACGACGGGTGCCCCGTTTGGCTTCGGCACTGGCGCTGTCATCGCTCAGGGCTGGTTTGGACAGTTCCAGGTACCAGTCGCAGTATTCGTTCCAGATGAACTCGTACAGGGCGTAGGCCGCCAGGTCAAAGCGGTACTGGTCCAGGTGGCGGATCACCTCCTGCTCGCAGTGCTGCAGTTCGCTGATGATCCAGCGGTCTGCCAGGGACAGTTCCACCGGCTCATTGTTTACGCCGCAGTCTTCGCCTTCCGTGTTCATCAGCACGTAGCGGGCGGCATTCCACAGCTTGTTGCAGAAGTTGCGGTAGCCTTCCAGGCGCTTCATATCCCAGTTGATGTCACGGCCGGTGGTCGCCATGGCTGCGAGGGTGAAACGCAGGGCGTCAGTACCGTGGGCGGCGATGCCTTCCGGAAATTCCTTCTCGGTGCGCTTGCCGATTTTCTCGGCAAGCTTGGGCTGCATCAGGTTGCCGGTGCGTTTTTCCAGCAGGTCCGGCAGGCTGATGCCGTCGATCATATCCAGCGGGTCGATCACGTTACCCTTGGACTTGGACATCTTGTCGCCGTGCTCGTCCCGGATCAGACCGGTGACATACACGGTATGGAAGGGTACCTGTGGGGTGCCGTCTTCATTTTTCATGAAGTGCATGGTCATCATGATCATCCGGGCAACCCAGAAGAAGATGATATCGAAACCGGTCACCAGCACGTCGGTGGGGTGGAAGGTCTTCAGCCGTTCGGTGATTTCCGGCCAGCCCAGAGTGCCGAAGGTCCACAGGGCGGAGCTGAACCAGGTGTCCAGTACATCGTCGTCCTGCTTGAGTTCCAGTGTGTCCGGGAGCTGATGTTTGCTGCGAACCTCAGCCTCGCTCCGGCCCACATAGATATTGCCTTCAGCGTCATACCAGGCAGGAATCCGGTGCCCCCACCAGAGCTGGCGGGAGATGCACCAGTCCTGGATGTCGCGCATCCAGGCGAAGTACATGTTCTCGTACTGTTTGGGTACGAACTGGATGCGACCGTCTTCTACCGCTTCAATAGCCGGTTTGGCCAGAGTCTTGGCGTCGGCAAACCACTGATCCGTCAGCATCGGCTCGATAATCAGCCCGGAGCGATCGCCGCGGGGTACGCTCAGCACGTGGTCTTCGATTTTCTCGACCAGGCCTGCCAGTTCCATGTCGGCAACAATCTGCTTGCGGGCTGCTTCCCGGCTCAGGCCGGCATAGGCGGCCGGGAGGGCGCTGTTAATCTCGGAATTTTCGGTGCCGTCCGCATTGAAGACTTCGGCGATTTCACGAATGTTGGCGTCCTGCGTCATGACGTTGATCATGGGCAGGTTGTTGCGTTTGCCTACGGCGTAATCGTTGAAGTCGTGAGCGGGGGTGATCTTCACGCAGCCGGAACCTTTTTCCGGATCGGCGTGGTGGTCGGCCACGATGGGAATGCGGCGGTTAACCAGCGGCAGCAGAACGTGCTGGCCAATCAGATGCTGGTAGCGCTCATCGTCCGGGTGGACGGCTA
This sequence comes from Marinobacter sp. EN3, assembly GCF_000475315.1. Lineage (NCBI taxonomy): Bacteria > Pseudomonadati > Pseudomonadota > Gammaproteobacteria > Pseudomonadales > Marinobacteraceae > Marinobacter > Marinobacter sp. EN3. The sequence goes on along the minus strand of NZ_AXCC01000027.1, from coordinate 25,742 downwards.
CGGCGGTGTCACCCAGCATGGTTTCCGGGCGGGTGGTGGCGACGATGACGTAGTCTTTGCCGTCCTGGGTTTTCTGGCCGTCGGCCAGCGGGTAGCGCAGGTGCCAGAAATAGCCCTTTTCTTCCTTGTTTTCAACTTCCAGATCAGAGATAGCGGTGTGCAGCTTCGGATCCCAGTTCACCAGCCGTTTGCCGCGGTACACCAGGCCTTCATCGTACAGGCGGATAAAGACTTCCTGTACGGCTTTGTAGAAGCCATCGTCCATGGTGAAGCGTTCGTTGCTCCAGTCCACGGAGTTGCCCAGGCGACGCATCTGGCGGGTGATGGTACCGCCGGAGTGTTCTTTCCAGTCCCAGATGCGCTTGATGAATTCTTCCCGGCCGAGATCGTGGCGGGTTTTGTCTTCTTCTGCAGCCAGTTTGCGTTCGACGACCATCTGGGTGGCGATGCCGGCATGATCGGTGCCGACGGTCCACAGTGCGTTACGACCCTGCATGCGCTTGAAGCGGGTGAGGGTGTCCATGATGGTGTGCTGGAAGGCATGGCCCATGTGCAGGCTGCCGGTCACGTTGGGTGGCGGGATGGCGATGCTGTAGGAGTCGCCTTCGCCGCTGGGGCGGAAATAGCCTTTGGATTCCCAGTTTTCGTACCACTGGCGCTCGATGTTTTCTGGCTGGTAGGTTTTTTCCATGGGATTATGCAGTGACCGTTTTGGTTGATTCACATAGGGAAATTCTGAATCGGACGATTATACATGGTCGTCTTGATCGCGGCGAACCTGGCTAGCGTTTCCGCATATCATGCACCCGAGCTTCAATGCCCAGTGCCCGCAACTGCTTGTAATGCCTCCGCGCCTGGTTCAATACCGCCGGGTCATTGTGGGCCACCAGGGCCAGGCGGCGGTATTGGTCAGCGTCTTCAGGCAGGGTTGAGGACAAGACGATCACGGTATCCCAGTCCACCGCGGCTGGCGGGTAGAGCAGGATGCCGACAGGATCGGTGCAGGGGGTGGTTGGGTCTTGGGCGATACTGTGGGGGATGAAGGCTTCGGGGGTGAAGTTCCACAGCAGGTCGTCGAGTTCCACGGCCTGTTCTTCGGTGTCACAAAGAACGCACACACGGTCGCCCTGCTGCCAGGCTTTGTCCACGAGTTTGGCGGCGTGGAGGTTGCGGGCGGCGTGGGTGTTCTGGGCGAGGATGTGGAACCAGTAGCGCTGGTTTTTATCGTCCCGGCCGGAGGGGCCGGCAGCGAGGCTGCCGGGCTCCGGGGAAGGGTTTGGCTGGTTATCCTGCATGGGTCATCAGGTAGTCGACCAGCAGGGGGACCGGGCGGCCGGTGGCGCCTTTGGCTTTGCCGGAGTTCCAGGCGGTGCCCGCGATATCCAGGTGGGCCCAGCGGTAGTCCTTGGCGAAGCGGCTCAGGAAGCAGGCGGCGGTAATGGTGCCCGCGGGGCGGCCGCCAATGTTGGCCATGTCTGCGAAGTTGCTGTCGAGCTGGCTCTGGTATTCGTCCCACAGAGGCAGGCGCCAGGCGCGGTCGCCGGTGCGTTCGCCGGCGGCGAGCAGTTCGTTCGCAAGCTCGTCGTTGTTGGACAACAGGCCAGTGGCGTGACTGCCCAGGGCGATAATGCAGGCGCCGGTGAGGGTGGCCATGTCGACCACGGCTGCCGGGTCAAATTTCTTCACGTAGGTGAGGGCGTCGCACAGCACCAGGCGGCCTTCGGCGTCCGTGTTGAGGATTTCGACGGTCATGCCGCTCAGGGTTTTGACGATATCGCCGGGGCGGGAGGCGCCGCCGTCTGGCATGTTTTCAGCGGCAGCGATCACGGCAACCACGTTGATCTTGGGTTTGGTTTCAGCCAGGACTTTCATGGTGCCGAAAACGCTGGCAGAACCGCCCATATCGTATTTCATTTCGTCCATGCCCTCGCCCGGCTTGAGGCTGATGCCGCCGGTGTCGAAGGTGATGCCTTTCCCCACCAGTACGTAGGGCTTGTCTTTGGCCTTGCCGCCACGGTATTCCATCACGATCAGGCGCGGAGGCTGCTTGGAACCTTTGCCTACGGCCAGGATGGTGTTCATGCCCAGTTTTTCCATCTGCTTCTCGTCCAGAACTTCGGTCTGGATGGAGTCGTAGTCTTTGGCCATGGCCTTGGCCTGTTCGGCAAGCCAGACCGGGTGGCAGATGTTGGGTGGAGTGTTGCCCAGGTCTTTGGTGTAGTTCATGCCGCGGCCGGTGGCCAGGCCAAGGTTGAAAGCATCTTTCAGGGACTTGCCGGCGCCGGATGCCTGTACCACAACTTTTTTCAGTTTGCGGGCGGCAGGCTTGTCGCTTTTGAATTCGGTGAAGGTGTAGAGCTGGTCTTCCAGAATCCGGCCAATCAGGTTTAGCCGGGCTTCTTCAGAGCTGACCGCAGCTTCGCCCTGAACCGCAGTATCGGTCAGGCTGATCAGTGCACTTTTGGAGGGGCCATCTTTCAATGCGCCGGTCATGGCAATCAGGCTCTTACGATAGGCTGTGGCTGTGCGGTCTGCATCTTTGCCGGTGCCAATTACCACAACGCGCTGCCAGGGTTGATCCACCAGGGGCAGGGTATTCACGGAGGCGTTCTTGCCGGTCAGGTCGCCGGCTTTCTCGAGTTGCTTGATCAGTCCGCCCAGCGCGTCGTCTGCCGCTTTGGTGGATTCTGGCCACTCGCCTTTCTCAGGCAGGCCGATAACCAGGCAGTCGGCTTTGGTGGCTGTGATGGCTTTGCTGCTCAGGCTGAAATTCATGGCAACTCTCATGGCAACTCCGTTGTCAGATTATGCTTTATTCAATTGAATTGAATGTTGATGGCAATGCTCATAAGGATTGGGGCAAAGCCTTTATTAATCAAGCCGGGTGCCCGCTTCGTTACGATGGTTTTATCGTGTAGGCCCCGTACTGTCATTCGTCGGCGAGGTTACATAGAATACGCGCTGTTCTCCTTAACCTCCATCTCCAATGACGGCGCCGCCAGAGAGGCTGATTTGAGTATTATCTTCCGTTACCTCATTCGCCAGATCATGGTCAGTATGCTTGCAGTGTCAGGCATTCTGTTGCTGGTGTTCATGAGTGGGCGTTTTATCAAGTATCTGGCCGATGCTGCTGAGGGCGAGATTGCGGCCGGCGTCCTGTTTGCGATTATGGGGTATCGTTTCCCCGGGTTTCTGGAATTAATTCTGCCCCTGGGCCTGTTTATCGGAATTCTGCTGGCCTATGGCCGGATGTACCTCGAAAGCGAGATGACGGTGTTGTTCGCCTGCGGTGTGAGTGAAAAGCAGTTGCTGGCGAAAACGTTACTTGGAGCGCTGCCGGTCATGCTGGTGGTGGGGGCCATGAGCCTTTACATCTCTCCCTGGGGCATGAAACAGGTGGAGCACATCTTTAACGAGCAGCGAAAGGCTACCGAGTTTGAAATGCTGGCCCCGGGGCGGTTTCAGGACTTTACCTCCGGCGATCGGGTGACTTACACCGAAGCCCTGAGCGACGACAAGCGCCAGTTGCAGGGGGTGTTTATTGCCGAGTACGACAAGGATGGTAAGGGTGTCACTCTGATCACTGCGGAGTCTGGCTCCCAGTTCATTGATGAGGAAACCGGCAGCCGGTTTCTGGTGCTGGAGGATGGTGGTCGTTTTCAGGGGGCTCCCGGCCAGCTTGATTACAATGTCACTGAATTTGAAGCCTACGGTTTGAAGATTGTCAGCGGCCAGGAGGGCAGCAAAGAGCTGGAGGAAGGCCTGAGTACGCTGGCGCTTTGGAACTCGGATGATCCGGAAGACCGGGCTCTCTTGCACTGGCGAATATCGTTACCGTTGATTGTGCCCATCGTCACCTTGCTGGCCGTGCGGCTCAGTCGGGTGAATCCCCGGCAGGGGCGGTTTTTCCATCTGTTGCCAGCCATGCTGGTTTACATCACCTATCTGGGCTTACTGATTGTGGCGCGGGATGCGCTGGCGGATGAAAAGGTGCCTGAATGGGTGGGTATGCTCTGGGTGCATGCGCTGTTCCTGGCGCTCGGCCTGTGGCTGCAGTTTGGCCCCGGGTGGCTGAACCGTCGTCGTCTTGAGAGGGAGGGGCGCCAGCGTGCATAAGATCGATGGTTATGTCATGCGTACCGTTGGCGGCGCCATGTTCCTGGTTATGGTTGTGGTGTTGTCGCTGGATGTGATCTTTGCATTCATTGCTGAACTGGAAGACACGCGCAACGAATATCAAACCCTGCAGGCGTTGTGGTATGTGGCGCTGACCTTGCCCCGGCGAATCTACGATTACCTGCCTCTTGGTGCCTTCATGGGTTGCCTTGTCGGCCTGGGCTCCATGGCCAGTTCCTCGGAGCTGACGGTGATCCGGGCAGCCGGCGTGTCGCTCAAACGCATTGTCTGGTCTGCCATGAAGCCGGCGCTGATCGTGGTTCTGCTCGGCGTGGCGATTGGTGAGTATGTCGCGCCGACCACCGAACGTATTGCCCAGAGTGACAAGGCGGTGGCCTTGGGTGCGGGGAGCAGCGTGGCTTCCGCCGAAGGGGTGTGGCATCGGGAAGGCAATACCTTCATGCACCTGAATGCGGTTCAGCCAAACGGTGTGTTGCATGGGGTTTCGCTGTTCCGGTTTGACGATGCCCGGCAATTGCGGGTTGCCAGCTTCGCCGAGCGTGCCATCTACCAGGGCGACTATTGGTTGCTGGAGAACGTGACCTCCACTCGCATTGAGCCGGAGCGGACCGTGCGTGATGTGAGTGCGTCACTGCGTTGGGAGACCGGCCTGTCGCCGAGCGTGCTGAGTGTGCTGATTGTGAAGCCGGAGAATCTGTCGATGACGGGCCTGTATACCTACGCGGCCTATCTCGGAGAGCAGGGGCTGAGTGCGGCGCAATACTGGCTCGCGTTCTGGAAAAAGGCGCTGATGCCCCTGGGCACGGCGGTGATGGTGTTGGTCGCCATCTCCTTTGTGTTCGGGCCACTGCGGTCTGTGACCATGGGGTTCCGGGTATTTACCGGTCTGCTGGTGGGATTGCTGTTCAAGTATATGCAGGATCTGCTGGGGCCGATGAGTATGGTTTATGGCTTTAATCCGCTGATTGCAGTGCTGGCTCCGATTGTTGTTAACGGTATTGTCGGAGCCGTCCTGATGCGTCGGGCGGGGTAGCGCCAGACCTATTTCTTCTCGGGCCTGGCCACCTGAACAACCACGCTGTTGGAGGTGCGGTCGGTCAGCGACAACCCATTGATGGGATAGAACAACGCGATGATGGCCGGGATGCTGAGCAGCAACGTCAGCGCGCCCAGGTAGTAGGCGCCGAGAATGCTCAGGAAAACGACGATCGCAGCGGTAACATAGCGAATCAGGGCCTGGGTCCAGCTCACGGAGGTGCCATCAAGATTCTCGATGCGAACGCGCCATACCTGCATGCCGAGGGTCTGGCCGATGCGGGTCCAGAAGTAGGCGAAAAACAGATACAGCACCAGAAACAGAACGAAGGTCAGCCCCGGGTCTCCTGAGAGTTCACCGGCTTCGGCCATTTGTTCATAGCGATCCCAACCCGTAATCCATCCCGCAATCATGGTGTACACCCAGCTGGCGACAAGCAGCACGGCGATACTGATCAGTCCATCGTAAATGATGGCCAGGGCACGTTTCAGTCCGGTCGCCGGTGGCAGAAGTTCATCGGCTTCATGAAAGCGTCGGGGCATGGCGTCTCCTGTGAGTTTTCACGTTTTTCAAGTTCTCGGCGTGTGCTAGAGTAGCCGATTTGCACACGCATGTAAGTAATCGCATTTAACCTCAGACCCGGCGGTTCATTCGGCGGGTGTCTGGCAAGGTGTATCAGGTCGAAAGGTATCAAAGGTCTATGAAAACCGCAGAGTTGCGACAAGCATTCCTCGAATATTTCCAGCAGCAAGGGCATGCCATTGTGCCCAGCAGTTCACTGGTACCCCACGATGATCCCACTCTGCTGTTTACCAACGCGGGGATGAACCAGTTCAAGGATCTTTTCCTCGGCCGCGAGGAGCGCGACTATACACGAGCGACCAGCTCCCAGAAATGCGTGCGTGCCGGCGGCAAGCACAATGATCTGGAGAACGTGGGCTATACAGCGCGCCACCATACCTTCTTCGAGATGCTTGGCAACTTCAGCTTCGGCGATTACTTCAAGCGCGAGGCCATTAATTTTGCCTGGACTTTCCTGACTGGCGAACAGCACCTCAACCTGCCCCAGGAGAAGCTGTGGGTAACGGTTTACGCCGAAGACGACGAAGCCTTTGATATCTGGAACCAGGAGATCGGTGTACCGGCGGAACGGATTGTGCGCATCGGCGACAACAAAGGCGCCCGCTACGCCTCCGATAACTTCTGGCAGATGGGTGATACAGGACCCTGTGGCCCGTGCACCGAGATTTTCTACGATCACGGCCCGGATGTGGCGGGTGGGCCTCCCGGCAGCCCGGAAGAAGACGGCGACCGCTACATTGAAATCTGGAACGTGGTTTTCATGCAGTACAACCGCACCGCCGACGGCGAGATGCTGAACCTGCCCAAGCCCTCGGTGGACACCGGCATGGGGCTTGAGCGAATTGCTGCGGTTCTGCAGGGTGTTCACAGTAACTACGAAATCGACCTGTTCCAGGACCTGTTGAAGGCGGCATCCGACATCCTGGGTGGTGCGGCCACCACAGAAGCGTCTCTGCGCGTGGTGGCGGACCATATCCGTTCTTGCGCCTTCCTGATTGCCGACGGCGTGATGCCGTCCAACGAAGGTCGCGGCTTTGTTCTGCGCCGAATCATTCGTCGCGCAGCTCGCCACGGCAACAAGCTCGGTGCTACCCAGCCGTTTTTCTACAAGCTTACCGGCGCTCTGGTTGAACTGATGGGCGAGGCTTATCCGCAGCTGGTGAGTAGTCGCAAGCAGATCGAAAAGGTGTTGCTGCAGGAGGAAGAGCAGTTCGCCAAGACCCTGGACAAAGGCCTGCGCCTGCTGGAGCAGGACATTGCGGAGCTGAAGGGTACCGAGATTCCCGGTGAAACCGTGTTTACCCTTTACGATACCTATGGGTTTCCGGTCGATCTGACCAACGATATTGCCCGCGAGCGTGGCCTGACTCTGGATTACGAAGGCTACGAAAAAGCCATGGAGGCCCAGCGCGACCGGGCTCGTGCCGCCAGCAAGTTTGGTATCGACTACAATGCCGCCGGCATCACGATTGAGGGCAAGACCGAGTTTACCGGTTATGACCACGTCGACGGCCATGAACGTATCCGCACGGTGCTGGTCAACGGTGAGGAGCGTAACGCGGAAGCGGGTGATGAGTGTGTGGTGGTATTGGAGCGCACGCCGTTCTATGCGGAGTCTGGTGGTCAGGTGGGTGATACCGGCCTGCTGACCTGGAGCGGTGGCCGCTTCCAGGTAACCGACACCCGCAAAGAAGGGGATAACCATCTGCATGTGGGCACCCTGATTGAAGGTGAGCTGTTCCCCGGGCTGGAAGTGGATGCGCGGATTGATCATGCCCGTCGTGAGCGCACCAAGCGCAACCACTCGGCTACGCACCTGCTGCATGCGGCTCTGCGCAATATCCTGGGTGAACACGTTACCCAGAAGGGCTCGCTGGTCGACCCGGACAAACTGCGATTCGACTTCTCCCATTTCGAAGCCGTGACGCCGGAGCAGCTGAGAGAGATCGAGCGTACGGTTAACGAACAGATCCTGGAGAACACGCCGGTAGATATCGACATTACCGATATGGATACCGCGAAGGAAAAAGGAGCGATGGCTCTGTTCGGCGAGAAGTACGGCGATGTAGTACGGGTGCTCACCATGGGTACCGACAAATACTCTGTTGAACTGTGTGGTGGTACTCACGTTGCCCGTACCGGCGATATCGGGTTGTTCCGCATTACCTCCGAAAGCGGCATTTCCTCTGGCGTTCGTCGTATTGAGGCTGTAACCGGGTTGGGTGCGCTGGAATGGGTTGATGAAACCGAGCGTACACTGCGCGAGACCGCACGTCTGGTTAAGGGCACCCGTGATTCTGTCGTCGACAAGGTCAAGCAGGTTCTGGACCGCAATCGCCAGCTTGAGAAGGATGTCGATGCCCTGAAAGCAAAACTGGCGAGTTCCGCGGGTACTGATCTGGCTGGTTCCGCGGTCGAAGTGGCAGGCCTGAAGGTGGTGGCCTCCGAGATGGAAGGCGCTGACCGCAAGGCCTTGATGGAAACTGCGGATCAGCTCAAAAACAAGCTGGGCGAGGGCGTTGTGGTGCTGGCCACTGTTGAAGACGGAAAGGTGGTGCTGGTGGCCGGTGTTACCAAGTCCGCCACCAACCGCATCAAGGCTGGCGACTTGATGAAGCATCTGGCCTCGCTGGTAGATGGCAAAGGCGGCGGTCGCCCCGACATGGCCCAGGGTGGTGGTAATGATCCATCCCGTCTGGCCGAAGCCCTCGCTGGTGTACCGGCCTGGGTTGAGCAAAATATCGGGTAAACAACTGTTTTCTGATACGGGCGGAGGTTTATAATCCCGCCCGTTTGTTTTTAATGGCGGGGCGCCCAGTCCCGTTGTGACACCCCGTTTCGGAGTTTGGGAAACATGGCTCTGCTGGTTCAGAAATTTGGTGGTACGTCCGTCGGGACAACCGAGCGGATTGAAGCGGTAGCTGACAAGGTCTGTCGGTTCCGCAAAGAAGGGCACGATGTCGTGGTTGTGGTCTCGGCCATGAGCGGTGAAACCAACCGTTTGATTGCACTCGCCAACGATATTATGGATGAGCCTACCCCCCGTGAGATGGACGTTCTGGTTTCCACCGGCGAGCAGGTGACCATTGCCCTGTTGTCCATGGCGCTCCAGAAGCGGGGCTGCGATGCCCGGTCCTACACCGGTTCCCAGGTCAGGATTCTCACCGACAGCAGCCATACCAAGGCGCGTATCAAGCAGATTGATGAGCAGCGCATGCGGGAAGATCTGGATGCCGGTCGGGTGGTCGTGGTAGCCGGCTTCCAGGGCATTGATGACAACGGCAATATCACCACGCTCGGCCGTGGCGGTTCTGACACCACGGCGGTTGCCCTGGCGGCGGCACTGAAAGCCGATGAATGCCAGATCTATACTGATGTAGATGGTGTTTACACAACTGACCCCAGGGTAGTGGACAGTGCCCGCCGGTTGGAGCGCATTACATTTGAAGAAATGCTCGAGATGGCTAGTCTGGGTTCTAAGGTACTCCAGATTCGCTCAGTTGAGTTTGCAGGTAAATACAACGTTCCATTAAGGGTGTTGTCCAGCTTTCAGGAAGGCGAGGGCACCCTGATTACTTTTGAGGATGAGAACGCCATGGAACAACCGGTTGTTTCCGGCATTGCTTTCAATCGTGACGAAGCCAAGCTGACGATCTCTGGTGTGCCCGATACACCGGGCAGCGCACTGCGGATTCTCAAGCCCGTCAGTGATGCTAATATCGAAGTAGATATGATTGTTCAGAACGTGGGCGAGGATAACAAGACTGCCTTTACGTTTACGGTGCATCGCAACGATTTCAAACGGGCCCAGGAAGTGTTGCGCAGTGTTACCGCTGAGCTGGGTGCCGGTGAAGTGGGTGGAGATACCAAGATCGCGAAGGTCAGCATCGTAGGCGTGGGTATGCGCTCCCATGCGGGCGTTGCAACCAAGATGTTTGAAGCGCTGTCCAATGAGGGCATCAATATTCAGATGATCTCCACGTCAGAAATCAAGATTTCGGTGGTGATTGATGAGAAGTATCTCGAGCTTGCCGTTCGCGCACTGCACAGTGCGTTCGAGCTGGATAAAGCCGGGGTGGAGGAGAGTGCCTGAGGCAGGAGGTCTCAAATGCTCTCTGATCAAGGTCATTGAAGATAGCTATCAGGATTCAGGTAAGTATAAGTATTTCTGCGTCTTTAGTGTCTGAAGTGATCTCATTATAAAAGCAATAAGTAAACAGTAGTGTTTGTCGGAACAGGTAGCTCTGGAATAGGGAGTAAGGGATATGTTGATTTTGACTCGCCGTGTTGGCGAAACCCTCATGATCGGCGACGAAATTACCGTCACCGTTCTGGGTGTAAAGGGGAATCAGGTACGCATCGGTGTGAACGCGCCAAAAGATGTGGCGGTTCACCGCGAAGAAATCTATCAGCGAATTCAATCTGAAAAAGGCTCCGAAGAGCCGGAATCGGGCAATCGTTGATCAGTTAAAAAGCCGTTCGAGGGTAACCCGGACGGCTTTTTTGATTGTGGGGAAAATCGGCCAGAAAAAAGTCGTGTCAACCCTATGAAAACAGAAAAATTATGGTAGTATACGCCCCGTTCTCAAGGAGAGGTGGGTGAGTGGCTGAAACCAGTTCCCTGCTAAGGAACCGTACGAGCAATCGTACCGAGGGTTCGAATCCCTCCCTCTCCGCCATTTTCTCCCCGGAGAGAAGTGAGAACAGTTGAGGTAGCACTCAACGTTGCGATGCGCGGCTGTAGCTCAGCTGGATAGAGTACCTGGCTACGAACCAGGCGGTCGGAGGTTCGAATCCTCCCAGCCGCGCCAACATCGCAAACCAGTTTCAAGCGGCTGTAGCTCAGCTGGATAGAGTACCTGGCTACGAACCAGGCGGTCGGAGGTTCGAATCCTCCCAGCCGCGCCATATTAAAGTCAAAGCGCCTCAGTTTGTGTACCCACAGGCTGAGGCGTTTTGCTATACAAAATAAAAAACCCCGCCTTGTGCGGGGTTTTTTATTGTCTTTACCACATCAAATCGTCGGGGATTTCATACCCTGCATACGGGTCGTCTTCGCCTGCGTCATCCTGTTTACGATCATGCATTGAGATGATGGCGCTCTCATCGCGCTCCATAATCTTGCGGGCCACCCTGTCCGGGACGATCTCATAGTGGTCACCCAGCGCCACAATGGCCAGACGACCGCGAGAGAGTTGGTCCACCATCTGTTCGTTCACCAGAATCTTCTTGATCTTCTTGCCGTCGACAAACTGGTAGGAGGTTTCGCCGCGGCTCCGGTCCAGGCGATTGGTTTCAATCAGCTGCCGAATCTGTGCCTGAATCGCCTTTTTCTCAGCCTCTTTCTTGCGCTCGAGGTTGAGCTGCCGATCCCGCTCGGCCTTTTCCTGGCGAGCCTTGCGGGCGCGCTCTTCGGCTTCGTTTACAGTCGTGGCGCCTTTGGGCTGTTGCTTTCTCTGTTTTCGTTTTTCATTTCGTACTTCCCGGGCTTTCTTTTCGTCGGCCAGCCCGGCCTTTAATAACTGTTCCTGCAGTGAGGCCATCAGCGACTCCGTGAATTCATGATAAACTGGTGCAATCAAACGTTAAGTATACGCCGTCAGCATTCTCTCAATAACCCATCACAACCCACCCCACGGATTTTTCTATGTCATCTTTTAAAGCGCTTGGTCTTTCCGCGGCCATGCAGGCCAATCTTGATCAATTGGGTTACCAGCAACCTACGCCGGTTCAGGCAGAGGCGGTTCCGCTTGCGTTGGCGGGCAAGGACGTGATTGCCATGGCGCAAACCGGCAGCGGCAAGACAGCGGCGTTCGGGATACCGATTATCGAGACCATCGATCCGCGACGCTTCCAGGTTCAGAGTCTTGTTCTTTGTCCCACCCGGGAACTGGCGGATCAAGTGGCCAAAGCGTTGCGAGAGTTGGCACGGGCCAAAGATAACGTGAAGGTGCTGACGTTGTGTGGTGGTGTGCCTATCGGGCCCCAGATCGGGTCGCTCAGCCATGGCGCTCATATCGTCGTGGGCACGCCCGGCCGGGTAGATGACCACCTGCGCAAAGGTACGCTTTCGCTGGATGGCTTGAAAGTGCTGGTGCTGGACGAGGCGGACCGCATGCTGGATATGGGGTTCGAGGAGGTGGTCACCAGTATCGTCTCCCAATCTCCCGGTGGCAGGCAGACGCTGCTGTTCTCCGCCACCTGGCCGCCGGCCATCAGAAAGCTGAGCGAGCAATTCCAGAGCAAGCCGGAAGACGTGCGGGTGGAATCAAAAGCGGCCGCCATCACCATTGAAGAATCCTTTTACGAAATCCAGCCCGACCAGCGGGCGGCGGCCGTGGCAGCACTGCTTTCCCGTTTTCAGCCGGTGTCGTCTCTGGTGTTCTGTACCACCAAACGGGACTGTGATGAGCTGTCGGATGAACTGGGTCGTCTCGGCTTTTCGGCGTTGTCGCTACACGGCGATCTGGACCAGCGCGAACGGGACAGCGCTCTGGTTCGATTTGCCAACCAGAGTTGTACGGTTCTGGTGGCTACCGATGTGGCGGCAAGGGGGCTCGACATCAAAGGGCTACCACTGGTCATCAATGCCGAGCCTGCGCGGGATCCCGAGGTACACACCCATCGGGTGGGCCGTACCGGCCGGGCAGGCGAGCAGGGGCATGCGGTTACTCTTTGCACTCCGCGCCAGGGCCACAAGATTACGCGCCTGGAAGCGGAGCGGGGCGAGCCGGTGTTGTGGGGCGATACGGAGGCGTTGCTGGCGGAGGCGTTGCGCCCGGTTACGCCGGCCATGAAAACGCTATGCCTGGCTGGCGGCCGCAAAGACAAGGTGCGCCCTGGCGACGTGATGGGAGCTCTCACCGGCGAGGCCGGTATTCCCGGCGCTGCCGTTGGCAAAATCGATCTGTTCGATTTTCAGTGCTTCGTGGCGGTTGAATCCCGATGGGCGGCCCAGGCGCTGGCGCGGCTGGAGAAAGGTAAGGTGAAAGGTCGGAAATTCCGGGTTAGATATGCATGATTAAAGCCTGATGAGGCTGTTGCAGCAGGTGTCATTTCAGGCCGGGACGCTCGGAAAGTCCCTATAGAAATGCGTGCTTCAGGTTGCTCCTGGTCATTGAAAACGGTAAATTACGCAGGATTTTGCCTCCCGAATTGTTCCGCCGGGCCATTAGACTTTAGTTTTAGTGGTGGCTTGTCGGGCGGTACGGGGAAATCAACAAACCAATACAGGTAGCTGTTCGATATGAATGAGCTGATGTCACAAGCCGTAGACTTGATGATTGCCGGCATGGGCTTCGTGTTCGTGTTCCTGATTATTCTGGTATTCGCGACCGGCCTGATGTCCAAAATCATCCTGCGGTTTGCGCCGCCAGAGCCGGCAACCCCGGCCAGAACGCCACGTGCCAAGCCGAAGGCGCCCACGTCGGTTGACCCTGACACCGCCGAGGCCATCAAGAAGGCGATTGCACAATACCGGTCACGCCACAAGAAGTGACCCCGGTACACGATTAGAACCTTTTAACAGAAGGCTGACACGATGACTGACACGAAAAAACCGCTGGGGATTACGGACGTAATTCTGCGTGACGCCCACCAATCCCTGCTCGCCACCCGCATGCGTCTGGACGACATGCTGCCAATCGCCGAGAAACTCGACAAAGTGGGTTTCTGGTCGCTGGAATCCTGGGGTGGGGCTACCTTTGATGCCTGTATCCGTTACCTGGGCGAAGACCCCTGGGAGCGCATCCGCGAACTTAAAAAAGCCATGCCCAATACTCGCCAGCAGATGCTTCTGCGCGGCCAGAACCTGTTGGGCTATCGTCACTATGCGGATGATGTGGTTGACCGTTTCTGTGAGCGTGCCGCCGAGAACGGCGTAGACGTGTTCCGTATTTTTGATGCCATGAACGATCCCCGCAACATGGATCGCGCGATCAAGGCCGTTCGCAAGACCGGCAAGCATGCCCAGGGTACGATTGCTTACACCACCAGCCCTGTGCACACCATCGATATGTGGGTAGATCTGGCGAAAGAAGTCGCCGACATGGGCGCAGATTCCATCGCGATCAAGGACATGGCTGGTATTCTCAAGCCGTATGTGGCCTATGATCTGGTCAGTCGCCTGAAGAAAGAGCTGGATATCCCCATCCACATGCAGTGCCACGCCACCACCGGCATGTCGACCGCCACCGCCATCAAGGCTGCGGAAGCCGGTATCGATAACGTGGATACTGCTATTTCCTCCATGAGCATGACCTATGGTCACTCGCCCACCGAGGCGGTTGTGGCCATCCTGGAAGGTACCGATCGTGACACCGGTCTTGATCTGAACCTCCTGGAAGAAATTGCCGCCTATTTCCGCCAGGTGCGCAAGAAGTACGCGAAGTTCGAGGGCAGCCTGCGCGGCACTGATTCCCGCATCCTGATTGCCCAGGTTCCGGGCGGTATGCTGACTAACATGGAAAACCAGCTGCGTGAGCAGAACGCAAGCGACAAGTTTGACCAGGTGCTGGAAGAAATTCCCAAGGTTCGTGAAGACCTGGGCTTCATTCCGCTGGTGACCCCGACCTCGCAGATTGTCGGCACCCAGGCGGTACTGAATGTTCTGACCGGCGAGCGTTACAAGTCCATCTCCAAGGAAACCTCCGCCATTCTGAAGGGTGAGTACGGCGCAGCGCCAGCCCCCATGAACAAAGAGCTGCAGGAGCGTGTTCTGGATGGCAAGGAAGTCATGACCTGTCGCCCTGCAGATGTGCTTGAACCGGAAATGGACAAGCTGACCGACGAGCTCAAGAAGCTGGCGGACGAGAAGGGCATCAAGCTGGCCGACAATCTTGAAGACGACGTGCTGACCTACGCGCTGTTCCCACAGATCGGCCTGAAGTTCCTGGAGAACCGCAACAACCCGGATGCGTTCGAGCCGGTCCCGACCGCAGAAGACGCCGCGCCGGCCAAGAAAGCCGCGGGCCCGGAGACTTACACCGTGGACGTTAACGGCAAGAAGTTTGTGGTGGCGGTTTCTGAAGGTGGCGAGATTACCCAGATCCAGGGTGACGGTGGCACCGCGTCTGCTCCGGCCGCTTCCTCTGCACCTGCTCCGGCGGCAGGCGAAGGCGAGCCTCTGGTGGCGCCGCTGGGCGGTAACATCTTCAAGGTTCTGGTTTCCCCGGGTGACACCGTTGAGGAAGGTGACGTGCTGATTATCCTCGAAGCCATGAAGATGGAAACCGAGGTTCGCGCACCGAAAGCCGGTACTATCGGCGAAGTCTTCATCAAGGTCGGTGATGCCGTCTCCCCTGATGATGAAATGCTGACAATCGCATAAGGGCCAGCATTCCATGGATAAATTAATGACACTGTGGACAGGCAGTGGCCTGTTCAACATCGAGCTGGGCCAGGTGATCATGATCGCTATTGGCCTGTTGCTTCTCTATCTTGCGATCAACAAGAAGTTTGAGCCGTTGCTGCTGGTGCCCATCGGGTTTGGTGGCATTCTGGCGAATATTCCGGAGGCAGGGCTTGCCCTGACTGCGGCTGAAAACGCTATTCACTTTGCTTTGCAGGGTGGCAACTCCAAGGTTCTGGCTGCACTGGCGGCGCCGCTGGATGTGGCCTATCAGGTCGGACAGGCGATTACGCCTGAGTTGAAAGAAGCCTTCAAAGTAGCGGTGAAAGAAGCCAGTTATTCCGAAATGGCGATGGCCAACTCCATTGCGCAGGATTACGGCTACGGCAATGGCATGCTGTATAACTTCTACTCTGTGATTATCGGCAGTACCGTTGGTCCTCTGCTGATTTTCATGGGTGTAGGGGCGATGACCGATTTCGGCCCTTTGCTTGCTAACCCCAAAACCCTGCTTCTGGGTGCGGCTGCGCAGTTCGGTATTTTCGGTACCGTTATTGGCGCGGCGTTGCTGGACTGGACGGGGATACTGGAGTTCAATATCCTCGAGGCCGCTGCAATCGGCATCATTGGTGGCGCCGACGGCCCCACCTCCATCTACGTATCCAGCGTACTGGCCCCGCATCTTCTGGGTGCGATTGCCGTCTCTGCTTATGCGTACATGGCGCTGGTGCCGATGATCCAGCCGCCGATCATGAAGGCGCTGACCAGCGAGAAAGAGCGTGCCATCAAGATGTCGCAGCTGCGCCCGGTGAGCAAGAAAGAGAAGATTGTCTTCCCTCTGGTTGTTCTGATTGCCGTGGTTCTGTTCCTGCCCGATGCGGCTCCGCTGCTGGGTATGTTCTGCTTCGGTAACCTGATGCGTGAGTGTGGCGTGGTAGAGCGTCTGAGCGATACCGCACAGAACGCGCTGATCAACATCGTAACCATCTTCCTGGGTCTGTCTGTTGGCTCCAAGCTGATGGCCGACAAGTTCCTGGATGGCCAGACGCTGGGTATCCTGGGCCTGGGTATTGTGGCTTTCGGTGTAGGCACCGCTTCCGGTGTACTGATGGCGAAACTGATGAACAAGTTCACCAAGGAAGCGATCAACCCGTTGATTGGCTCCGCAGGTGTATCCGCGGTGCCGATGGCGGCGCGGGTCTCCAACAAGGTGGGCCTGGAAGCCAACCCGCAGAACTTCCTGCTGATGCACGCAATGGGTCCGAACGTGGCCGGTGTTATTGGCTCTGCGGTTGCAGCGGGGGTAATGATCAAGCTGCTCGGCTGATCCTTACCGACACTGCCCTGAAAACCCCGCCTTTGGCGGGGTTTTTGCGTTTGTGGTCAGTGGAAATCCCGGGAGCTGACCGGTAGCGAGTTGATCAGATGGCTCAAGTCAGACAGCTTGCCGGCCATGACATGAACGATATCCCCCTCTTTTTCGATAACTCCTTTTACGTGTAACAACCGGGCGGTGAGCAACGGTTTGCGTTGGCGGCGGGCGGTGTCTAGCCAGACGACGACGTTGACGTTGCCGGTTTCGTCTTCAAGGGTGACGAAGGTGACGCCGGAGGCGGTGCCGGGGCGTTGGCGGCCGGTGACCAGGCCGGCTACTTGTACGGGGATGCCGGGACGGGTGGCTTTGAGTTGGTCGGCGGTGAGGCAATGGCGCAGGTGGCCTTGTTCGCGGAGCAGGGCGAGGGGATGTCTTTGTAGTGTTAAACCCTGGCTGCTGTAGTCGGCCAGTACGTTTTGCCCTTCGGTGGGCTCCGGGAGCAGGTGGCAGGGTTCCGGTGTGTATTCGGCCATGGCTTCGTTAGCGAAGAGTTCGACGGGTTCTTCGTGTTCGAGAAGTTGCCAGTAGGCCTGGTGGCGGTTGCTGGTGAAGCCGGGCATGGCGTTGGCGCCGGCGAGAAGTTCCATGTTGCTCTGGTTGAGGCCAGCGCAGGTGCGCAATTCGGCGGCGCTTTGGTAACCGTTTGACGGGCGGTTCTGGTGGACGCGCTCGGCGCCATTGCGAGACAGGCCTTGAATGATTCTAAGGCCAAGGCGCAGGTGCTGCTCCTGACCTTGCAGGGTGTGCTGCCACTGGCTGTGGTTGACGTCTGGTGGCAGCACGGAAACGTTGTGGCGCCGGGCATCCTGAACCAGTTGGCTGGGCGAGTAAAAGCCCATTGGCTGGCTGTTGAGCAGGGCGCAATAGAACGCTGCCGGGTGATGGCGTTTGATCCAGGCGGAGACGTACACCAGCAAGGCAAAGCTGGCGGCATGGGATTCCGGAAATCCATAGCCACCAAAGCCGCAGATCTGTTTGTACAGGCGCTCGGCGAAGTCGGCATCGTGGCCCCGCTCCAGCATGCCCTGAATCAGTTTGTCGCGGAAGGGTGTCAGATCGCCATGGGATTTCCAGGCCGCCATGGCGCGGCGAAGTTTATCGGCCTCGCCCGCACTGAAACCGGCGGCAACCATGGCCAGTTTGATGACCTGTTCCTGGAAGATCGGCACCCCGAGGGTGCGCTCCAGCACCTGGCGTACGGCATCGTTGGGGTATTCTACTGCTTCCATGCCGTGTTTTCGGCGCAGGTAGGGGTGCACCATGTCGCCTTGTATGGGGCCCGGGCGAACGATGGCGACTTCGATCACAAGGTCGTACCAGGTTTCCGGTTTCAGCCGCGGTAGCATGTTGATCTGGGCGCGGGACTCCACCTGAAAGACACCGATACTGTCGCCTTTTTGCAGCATGGCGTAGGTGTCAGGGTCTTCCTGAGGGACATCCTGAATGGTAAACGTCGTGCCTTTCTCTTCACTGATCAGCGCCAGTGCTTTGCGAATGGCGGTGAGCATGCCCAGGGCCAGGATATCCACCTTCATCAACCCCAGGCTTTCCAGGTCGTCTTTGTCCCACTGGATAACCGTGCGCCCTTCCATGGCGGCATTCTCGACAGGCACCAGTTCTGAAAGCGGGCCGGCGCTGATCACGAAACCGCCCACGTGCTGGGACAGGTGGCGTGGAAAGCCCAGCAAGGTGTTCACCAGCGTGAAGAACTGATCCGCGACTTTGGCGCTGCGGGTCAGGCCCTTGTCCAGAATCTGCTGGCGCCAGCCGGTGGTCTTGTCACGCCAGTCGATGCCATCCAGCAGCTTCTCCACCAGTGTGGCATCAAAGCCCAGCGCCTTGCCGACATCCCGAATGGCGCTGCGGGGGCGATAACGAATCACGGTGGCGGCCAGGGCGGCCCGCTCCCGGCCGTAGCGCTGGTAAATGTACTGAATGACCTCCTCACGCCGTTCGTGCTCGAAATCCACATCGATGTCGGGGGGCTCATCCCGGTCTTTGGAGATGAACCGTTCAAACAGCAGTTCCACATTGGCCGGGTTCACCTCGGTGATGCCCAGGCAGTAACAGACCGCGGAATTGGCTGCGGATCCCCGGCCCTGGCAAAGAATGCCCTGGCGCCGGGCAAAGTCGACGATGTCGTGGATGGTGAGAAAATAGTGTTCGTAGCGCAGTTCGGCAATCAGCTCCAGCTCTTTGCGAATCAGTGCCTGCACCTTCATGGGTGTGCCCGATGGGTAACGCCGCCGTTCACCCTCTCGGGTGAGTCGCGCCAGAAACGATGTGGGTGTTTCGTGTTCCGGCACTAAATCGGGAGGGTATTCATAACGCAGGCTGCCAGGCTCAAAGCTGCAGGCTTCGGCGATTGCCACGGTCTCCCGAACCCAGGGCTCGGGGAATAGTCGCCGGATAACCGGTATCGGGCGCAAATAACGCTCGGCATTCTGAAACAGGCAGTGTCCGGCCTGTTCCAGCGTGGTGTGGTGGCGCAGAGCTGTCAGCACGTCCTGTAATGGCTGGCGTTCGCGGCGATGCATATGAACCTGGCCGGTTGCCACCACTGCGCAGCGCATTTGTTCAGCTAACCACCGTACACGGACCAGTTGCTGTTCCTCGCCGGCTTCCAGTGTGCGGGTCGCTGCAAGGCGTAGCCTGTGCTCGAAAATCCGTTGCAGCCATTCGCCGGTGATCAATGCCTGGTGCGCGTTGGTTTGTGATACCAGCGGTGGCAGCCACAGGCAGAGGCAGTGGTCCAGCGAATGGGTTTCGATGTCCCGGGTCAATAACCGGTATTGCCCTTTCTCAGCGCGTCGCCGCCCGGTGGTGATCAATTGGCAAAGCTGACCGTAGCCCTCGCGGGTTCGAGCCAGCAGTATGAACCGGGGTGGGGCAGTGGCGCCCTCGGGAGTATCGCTCAGTTCGAACCAGCTCCCGGTAATCAGCTTTACCGGGCTGTCTTTAAGGGCTGCCCAGGCTCTGGGGATGCCCGCCACCGAGCAGGCATCGGTGATGGCAATTGCCCGATAGCCAAGCTCCGCGGCTTGCTCGGCCAGTTCATGGGGGTGGGAGGCGCCGGTCAGGAAGGTGAAGTTGCTGAAGCAGAACAGCTCGGCGTAATCAGAATCCATCAGCCAAACCACCCGTGTATGTACCAGCCATCGCGGATATCCCGGAACACCCACGCCAACTGGCCGCTGGACAACTGGGCAATATAGTAGTCACGATGCACCCGCTGGCCGTCCCACCAGCCAGCACTGATGCGTTCCGGCCCCGAGAACCATCTGGCCGGAGGTTCTGCCAGTGGGTGTGGCGTGGATAACAGCCATAAAGGGCGCGCAGGCAGGCCAGAGACCTCTGGTGTTTCGCTGTGCCTGCTGGCTGGTTTTATGGCGGAGGCTGTCCAGGCAAACTCCGGGCGGTGGTCTGCCCTCGGTGCAAGCTGTTGCAATGCCTCAGTACCAAGGCGGGCCTGTAAACGACTGGCCAGCGTATGCCAAGCTTCATTCAGGTCCTGTCCATCGCCCAGGAGGTCCTGGCCAACCGGGGCTTCCCGGCCCAGAAACCGCTTTACCGACAGGGACAGACTGATCACCGGTGCCCGCAGCGGGTGCTGATCCAGTTTCAGGCGCAGCAGTTTCAGAAAGCTCTCTGCCCGATGCTCCGGGCCAGTCGTTCGCAACGTTAACCGGGTGGCTTCTTCGTGCCGGTGTTGGAGTAAAAGATGCAGGGTGTCGGTGTCCTGTTGGCGCCAGCACAGGTCTTCTTCCAGCTCGGTCAGAATCCGCTGCAGCGCGAACAAAAGCCCCTGGGCATGCTCCACTTCCTGAATAAAATCGGCCCGCTGGCGGAATCGGTGCGGGGGGTGCCAGGGCGATTTGGGGTCTGGCCTGGTGCCCTGGGCTTTTTGTATACGTGCCAGCAGCTCCGGGGATAGCCTCCGTGCCAGTTCCCGGGCTGGCAGATTGAAGACTTCAGCCAGCGTATTCAGCCCCAGGCGATGCAGGCGGGTACAGGATTTTTCATCAAAACCCGCAGCCACCAGAGGCAGTTTGCCCAGGGCCGTCAGAATGTGGCCTTTGTCTGCGGTGCACTCGCCTTTGCCTGCTTGCGCAAGGAGCTGAGCCGCCAGTGGCGTATGCCCAAGAGCCGGCCAGGCAGTGAGTTGCCGCTCTGCCAGAGCCTGCTCGACCGTTTGCCAAACGGCGGGAAGCCCGCCATATAGCCGCTGGAGGCTGCTGACTTCAGCCCACAGACCGTGCGGCGGCGACAGGGTAATGTGGGCCGCGTAACGATATAGCCAGCGGGCCTGCTCTTCCAGCAGATTGGTTTCCTGTTGAGAATCGAGATGCAGAATCACCAGGTCTGGTGCCAGGCCCAGTGCGGTCTTGAGGCGCATGCCCGGCCGAATACCCAGGTGATCGGCTTCTGGACAAACCTGCAGAATAGCCTGACCGGCAAGATCGACCACCGCAAGTGCGCCCTGAGTTTGCTGGCTACGGCGAACATGATCCAGCAGCAGGTGAGGGAAGTGCAGATACAGCCACAACATGAATCAGGTGGCTCCATCCTGTGACCATGGCCCCTGAATCACACCAGTGGGGTCGCTGGCCTGAATGCCCGCGCGCTGCCCAAGGGCAAGAGTGCAGCGCTGCCCTGGCCAGCTACCACGGCGTTTCAGAATGTTGATCTTGAGATCCTGGTGTTCTCCGGGAATCAATTCCAGCCGAAGCGCGGCCGGTGAATGCTGCTCTGCCTGCCGACGTTCCCGAAACAGAATGCAGACATTGTTACCCGCTTCGGAGGCCAGTTGCAGCCGGCGGATATCCCGGGTGGCCAACTTCCCCGGCCAGGCCATCACCAGGCCTGTGACAGGGGAGCGCAGGCAGTTTTCCAGTGTCCACAGAAAGTCAGCGGAATCGTGAGTTTGAACCAGCACCAGTTGATCGGTATTTACGCCAGCCCTGGCCAGCGCCGGGGCATAAGGTGTGTGGGGCGGGTTCAGCCAGAAAATGGTCTTTCCCTGCCTGGCGACCTTCTGCATAAACGGAAGTACCAGGTGCAGCTCGCCAATGCCACAGCTGTCCAGCAGGCATTCACTCAAGGCACCCTTGGGCCAGCCGAGCCCACCAAGTTGGTTATCCAGAACCTGATACCCCGTGTGCTCCGCCGGAGAGGCGTGTTTCTGGGGCTTATGACCCTGCCAGATACGGGCGTCCTGAAGCAGGTGGTTGAGTGATTTGCTCATGCTTATTTCTCGAGTACTGTTTATATATACAGTATTCGGAAAAAGGGTCGATTTCAACTGCCGGGTTGATAAACGACGGGCGGGCACCCACGATGTGGTTGAAGCCACAAATATAGTGGAGGACGCTATGTCGAATCTTGGCCAGCAAAGCTGCAGCGCCTGCAGTGCCGATGCACCCCAGGTCACGGATGCTGAAAAGCAGACCCTGTTGAAAGACGTGCCTGAATGGCAGTTGATCGTTCAGGATGGGGAAGAGCAGTTACAGCGGGTGTTTACCTTCAAAAACTTTGTCCAGGCCCAGGCCTTTACCAACAAGGTGGCGGACCTGGCGGAAGAAGAAGGCCACCACCCCGCGATATTGTTGGAATGGGGGAAAGCCACCGTACGCTGGTGGACCCATAAAATCGGAGGCCTGCACAAAAACGATTTCATCATGGCCGCCAGAACCGACGAACTCTATTAAAAGGCTTCGTCTACCGGGCTACGAACACCAAAGCCACCCTTGCGAACAACGTGGGTATAAATTTCCGTGGTGCGGACATCGGAATGGCCGAGCAGTTTCTGAATGGTCCGTAAATCGTAGCCCGATTCCAGTAGCCTGGTGGCAAAGCTATGCCGGAAGGTATGGCTGCCCGCCGGTTTATGAATGCCCGCCTCCCTGATAGCGTGTTTGAAGTGCTTTTGCACAGTTCGATCCATCATGTGGTGTCTTCGCCGGATACCCGAGCGAGGATCGATAGAAAGATCCGGCGCGGGAAAAACATACTGCCAATCCGGTTCCTGACTGGCATTGGGGTATTTTTTGGACAAGCCAGCCGGCATATATACCGAGCCACAGCCTTTGGCCAAATCAGCCTGATGCTGCAGAAGTGCCGCATGAATCTGGTTTTGCAGTGGTTGAATCAGACGGTCTGGCAGGAGTGTTATTCGATCTTTGCTGCCTTTCCCTTCGCGAATGATCAACTGCTGCATGCCGAAATCGACGTCTTTGACACGTAAGCGAAGAGCTTCGTTAATCCTCAGGCCGGCACCGTAGATCAGCATGGCCACCAGCTTGAATTCGCCCTTCAGATTATCAATTACCCGCCTGGCCTCGTCCGGGCTGAACACAACCGGAAGCCTCTTGGGCTTTTTTGCCGCTTCATACTCCAGGTTTTCCAATGGTGTTCCCAGAAACTCCCGATAAAGAAATATCAAAGCATTCAAAGCGACACGCTGAGTAGCCACGCTGACATTCGCCTGCAGAACCAGATGAGAAAGAAAAACCTCAACCTCCGCTGTACCCATAGACTCCGGGTGTTTTCGACCATGGAAGCGGATAAAGCGCTTGATCCAGAACACATAGGTTTTCTCGGTTTTATAAGCGAGACCGCGAAGTCGGATAAAATTTCTGAGCCGATCCAGAAAGCGTGTGGATTGCGGAGAAATCGGGCAGCGGATGTCCATATCCTGGCTCCTTGATGGTTATGTATAAATATACAGTATTTGATTTTTCGGGATTGTCAATCAAGTATCCAGAAGCGGAGTTATACGAACGCGTTCGCAAAACTCCGGGAAACCAGGGCGAAATGTTGCTAACCTTCTGATAAGTTTGAAAAGGAGTATCGGGGCGTGCGGAGTTATACGCCCCCAATCTGGAGCAGGGGTGGCTCGAACACGGGCGTATAACTCCGGCGGTAGCCGTGTTGGATTCAGGTAATTTGCTGATTTTATTGGTGAAGCTGGGGTTTCTGAGAGCCGCGTTTTTTGGAGTTATACGAATGCGTGTTATACGAACGGGTTCGTATAATTAGCTGTTATGCGCTTGCAGTCTGGCCGGTTATCTCAGTCATGTAGTCAAAACGAATAGACTCTTCAGGAGAATACATGAACATCACTACTTCGATTTGGTTTTTCATCGTACCTTTTGCAATTGCAGCCGCGATCCCTGGCCCCGCACAAGGTGTGTTGATCTGTCAGGTTCTCTCGCGGGGCGGGCGCGCCAGTGTTTCTTTCATCGTCGGCATGGTGCTGGGAAATGCTGTTTGGTTGGTTGTTGCGATGCTCGGGCTTGCCGCGCTAGCTTTACGCTTTGAGGCTGTTTTTATCACGGTAAAATGGCTCGGCATTGCCTACATTTTGTTCGTCGCTTGGAAGCTCTGGACTCGGGACACCTTGCGGGGACAGCTCACATCCGCGTCCGCGTTTTCCGTTGGGCGCGGCATCCTGGCCGGATCATTCCTGACGCTCAGCAATCCCAAGGCGGTGATCTTCTTTGGGGCTGTGCTGCCCCACGCCTTCGACATGACGGCACTGTCGCTGTCTGAGGTCGGGCTGATCCTAGCTTTGGGACTCGGGATCGACCTTGCGGTCCAATTCGCTTATCTGGCGGCGGCTTTAAAGGTTCGTCGTGCAGCTAGCTCCCCGAAGGTGATGAAGCGGGTGAATAGAACCTCTGCCGGCTTGATGGCTGGTTGTGCGGGCTGGCTGGCGCTCTCCCGGTAGGTTGCATAACTCCTCGGTTCTGATGCAAAAGTTACCGGGAAAGACAGTGATGGCGCATAATTCAGTCGTTATGCATAGGGGGGTAAGTGCATGGTCATCGAGCTACCAACGCCCGAATTACAAGGCTCTGAGCCATTGGTTGAGTGTATTGAGTCTCGGCGCAGCGTAAGAGAATATACGCAGGCACCGCTACCTTTAGGTGTTTTGTCCCAATTGCTTTGGTCGGCCCAAGGCGTAACCGGTGCCGATCAAAAAAGATCAACTCCATCAGCAGGTGGGTTATACCCGCTGTATCTACAAATTGTGGTGCAGCGGGTATCGGAACTTGAGCCCGGTACCTATGAGTATAAGGCTGAAAGCCATTCGCTGGAGCTAGTCGGTAGCTGTATTCCGGAAGGGGCGATGCACGAGCTAGGGATTGGCGATCAACCATGGTTGAAAGAGGCAGCTATCGTCATCGGGGTTTCAGCGAAACTCGGAGTTGCGGTTCGGCACTTTGAATCTCAGCCACCCGAGGGAGAGCGAGGTGCTCGCTATGTATATATGGAAACTGGGGCTTTAGCGCAAAATGTTCATCTCCAGAGTACGGCTCTCGGACTTGGTTGTGTTCTGGTGGCAGGGTTTGATGATGCAAGGGTCAAGGAAGCATTGAGGTTACCCTCAAACTTGGAACCAACTGCACTGCTGTGTATCGGGCAACGGCGGGAGATTTAACAGTGCATAACAATACGCGTCACGCGGATGTCCTTTACGCCGCTTCGCTCTGTAAAGGCCACCGGTGCGCTCAGCGTTATTGGCCCGGCATTCGTGAGTTTTTAGCAGGTGGGGTGCAAAGGCCTTGGCACCGGGATTGGTTGTAAGCCCGCTCACTCTGGTGATCGCCAAGGCCGGAAAATTCGCTGTCTGGTTTGGTTGCCGCAATGGTCAGCGGTGTTGGTATTCATGGCGTGCCCCAGTTGTGGGGCCGTCCGTCTTAAACGGTAATCGGGCCGGTAGCCTTTGGGTTCTGGTCCCTTTCGCCATCCGTCGAGTTGGTGCAAGTTGTCCGGGAGAGGGCATGCGGCCTTTGATTCCAGACTCAACCACGGTGGTGAACGGCCATTAACCAGGCGGTCAACCGGACGCCAAAAGCGTACCGCTTTTGGTTCCCTCCGCTATCGCTCCGGCGCCGGTTACCTCAGCGTTAAATGCCTGGCTCCGGCGTTCTTGGGTTTGGTGTTTGGTCACTGGCTGTCAGTTGTCTTCGGGCAGAACACAGCCCTCGGTTTGGCGACGGTTTTCGCGGCCAATTCGGTGTTTGGGTCGCGGGGCCATCCGGCGTAAACATCGGGCTGTTTCCGCTTGTTCAGTGTTCTGGTTCCTAGCGCCATGGGTTGCGCTGGTGCAAAGTATCGGGAGTAGGCATTCAGCATTGGGTGCCGCAATAAATTGCCGGGCAGCTCCGGCATCTAACCAGTCGCAGCAGTTCGTGGCCTACGGCCACCGGACGCCCTTGTCAGGGCGCCGCTGTGCTTCAGCGTGTGTGCCGGGCATG
>NZ_AXCC01000026.1:0-4022 GCF_000475315.1 Marinobacter sp. EN3 | reverse complement strand
GCGCCGGTTACCTCAGCGTTATGGGTAAGGGAGTATCAGTGAAGACCTATAAATTATTGTCCGCAGACGGAACTACCGTCATCAGCAAAACGCCTGGCTCTCTGGGTGGCAATTCCAAAGCGCGAATTTACGGTCGATTGGATTGCTCTGCGGCCAAAGGAGCGCTCTCTAAAGGCTATGCAGAACATCGTGTCTTCTTTGCGAATGAACAAGATGCCATTCACGCTGGCTACAGGCCGTGCGGGCGGTGCATGGTATCGCGTTATAAAGAATGGAAACCTGGGCCAGAGGGGAAGGAGGACTATCCTTGGAAACAGTTGCCCAAGTAAGAACCCATAACAAGGCCAGGCACGCGACGCCTACTACATTGCGGCTTCGCCTCCATTCCGTAGCCGCGCATGCTGGCTGGCGTTATGCACAAATGGAGAAACTATGAACATCAAGGATGATTGGAAGAAGGTAAGGTCAGTTTTAGAGCAAGGCCAAGCTTCTACTGTTTACTGCTCGATCGCAACCATAAACCCCGACGGCACGCCCCACATCACGCCAGTTGGCACTGTTTTCCTTCGCGATGATCAGAGCGGATACTTTTTTGATCACTACGCCGAGGCCTTGGGTAAAAACATCGATCAGAACCCGAACGTTTGCATCATGGCGGTCAACGCCGGTCGATTCTTTTGGCTAAGATCTCTGCTAAAAGGCCGCTTTGTTGCTCCGCCGGGCGTGAGACTTTACGGCAAGGTCGGTCGAATGCGTGAAGCCACATCCGAAGAAATCGAGAAGATAGTAAAACGTGTTAAGCCATCTCAGTGGATGAAGGGGGCGAGGTTGCTCTGGAGTGATTTCACCCACGTCAGAGATATTGAGTTTACTCATTACAAGCCAATCACCTACCCAGTGATGATGGATGGGATGTGGCCGGAACATGCATAACCAAGTGGTCAACGGGACGCCAACTACGCTGCGCTCCGTTGTCGCCCATTACCACCGGCGTTAATGGCCCGGCATTTGTAAGTTTTTGGCGGGTGCGGTGCAAAGGCCTTGGCACCGGGTTTGGCTGCAACGCTCGTTCACTCTGGTGATTGCCAAGGCCGGAAAATTCGCTGTCTGGTTTGGTTGCCACAATGGCCAGCGGTGTTGGTATTCATGGCGTGCCCCGGTTGTGGGGTCGTCCGTCTCAAACGGTAATCGGGCCGGCGGCTTTTGCGTTCTGGTTCTTTTCGCCATCCGTCGAGTTGGTGCAAGCTGTCCGGGAGGGGGCATGCGGCCTTGGGCGCCAGGCTCAACTACGGTGGTGAACGGCCACTAACCAGGCGGTCAACCGGACGCCAAAAGCGTACCGCTTTTGGTTCCCTCCGCTGCGCTCCGGCGCCGGTTACCTCAGCGTTAGACATCAGATTGACATCAGGAGCAGGCTTTGGAGCAATGTGAAAAATGCGGCGGCGAATTAGCCAAGATCAATGGCAGGACTTTGAAAGAGGCGCTGAATTTCACGAAGGCATCTTTCCCCGCCAACAATATCTCGAATGTTCAGTGGGTGGATGTATGCCCATCTTGTGATGCATACGCTCTTGGCGCGGAGACAACTCATCCTTGGCCATTCAAAGCTGCGGATGGTGTGATGCGGGTTGTTGATGACTATGAGAAAGGCAGCGTGGCTGCAGAGAGCAAAAGTTTAGATTTTTGTGGTTTCAGATTTTCTGAAGCAGCATTGCTCAGCGCTAACTTTCTGTTCGGTGTGGGGACGGCTGGCACACAATCTCTGGAGTTGAAGGGCTGTTCACTGTCAGAGAGTTCCAGTGCGGCAGATTTTCTTCAATTTTCTCGAGGCGTTTGTGAATGGGGGCGCGGTCAAAGGGTTTGGGGAAATTTGCAGCGTCATCACGGGGCGGAAAATCTGGCTAAAGTGCTGAAGTCATGGCTGATTTTTGCAAATGGTTCTTGCAAAGATGAAGATGCAATTGCCAGAGGTGCAGAGATCAAAGGGCTTGGCGTTTCATTCGCCAGCAAACATTTGCGTATGTTAGATCCTGAGCGGTACGCGGTCCTTGATGACGTTTTGCGGAGGGGCTTGGGTATCGCACTTAACCCTAGTGGTTACCGCTTGTTCCTATCTGCTTTACGGGCCTTGGCCAAAGAAATTGATCAACCGGTGAAAATTGCCAATCTGGAAGCGGCTTTATTTTTGTTGGTTCGCCAGGATGTGAGAGCAAAAGGCTAATGTCTAACAAGTGCAGGCACGGCGACGCCTACTGCATTGCGCCTTCGGCTCCATTTCGTAGGCGCGCATGCTGCAAGCGTTATGCACCTATGGGAGGCAAGCATGGAAAAGTGTACAAACGAAAGCTGCCAGAAGGATTTCTACGTCTCTAAGATTGGGGGCGGTGTTCCTGGTGGCAAGGAGCGAGAGCCAGTTATCTGTCCATATTGCGGTACGACTGTAAGAACTGAAATGACCTCCGCTACGCTCTCAACCCGCCGAATCGAAGACGTCAAAAAGTAAAAGGATCTGTTCATGAGTGACGAGCACAAAAAGAAAACAGGTATTCCAGACGCACACGACCTTGTTCAAACAGGTACCAAATGGGAGCAGCGCAAGGGGAGGGATATCGATTACTACTTCTATGATGAGGTAGATGCTGACGGTAACATTCAGTTTATGCATAGAGCAGCGAATGACATTAGGGTTGTGGGGGTATTTCTAAAATCAAAAAGCAATGGCGAAGAGCGGGTCATTCAGTGCACCGAAAGACTGAAGGATATTTCGTCACGAATGTGATCACATATCCAGGCGATGCACGCGAAAAGCGCGTGATTGCAGTGTTATAAGTAGATGTTTAAAGTATAAATAATTTTTTTATTACAATATATATGGGAGTGTTTCATGAGACTGTTTTTATCCTTTTTAATGTTTTGTTCATTAGCTTTTGTTAATGGTTGTGCCAACCCTTACAATAAAAATATGGAGGATGCTAGAAAGAAAGATGTTCCTATATTTATGACTTTCGGAGGGGCAGGCTTGCCGAATAGTGCAGGTGGTGTTGGTGCTAAAATTGGATTCACAAATATATCAAATAAATCTTTCAAATATGTTGAATTTTATGCGGTTCCTTATAATAAAGTGAAGGATGTTGTTTATTCAGAGATTGGCGATGAGTCGCTCAAGATTTTAAAATATACGGGACCTTTAAAGCCTAGCGAATACTACTATGGATCATGGGCTAACGTTTGGTACAATAATAATATTGTCTGTTTTGAAGTGGAGAAAGTTAAAATAATTTACATGGATGGCAGTGTGGAGCAGCTAACAGAAGATGATATGGGTGAGGCCTCTATAGATGATATTGGAGCAAGGTGTTCTTGATTTATTTTCAATAAATATAATAATTTAATATTACTATTTTCGGCTGCACAATTTTTTAAGTAATATTTTGAAGCGTAAATTAAAAGTTAGTTTTTGGTTTATAATAAGCGCGCTATCGTTGTTGTAAAATTGCTCTATAGAAATTACGTTTCAAGAAATATATTGAGCTTTAAATGCACATAACCAATGCAGGCACGGCGACGTCTATTACATTGCGCCTTCGGCTCCACTCCATGGGCGCGCGTGCTGAGCGGCGATGTGGTGATGCAATGAATCGTCGCTACGATGTATTTGATTTCGTTGTGATGGTCGGCTTCGTGCTGATCGTCGTGGCACTTGGACTGTTTTTTGTATTGCAGGCAGCCGATACCTTTGAGGTTTTGGTTACCTTGGGGCTGTGGGTGATTTTCTCTTTTTTCATAACAGCACTCGTGCATGGTGTCGCTCGGGGGATCCCAAGGACCGAAGTGAAGGTGCCCAAAGGGTTTGCTTTGCTCGCTTTCAGTATCAGTGGAGCATTGTTTCTATCTGCCTGGGTCATTCGTGGCACATAACCAGGCGCTCAAATGCGTTATGGCCACGAAAGGCGTGGCCTCCACCGGACAGCCACTGCTTCGCAGTGTCTGCCGTTTAGCTTAGCGTGTGTGCCGGGCATGGC
>NZ_AXCC01000025.1:0-68783 GCF_000475315.1 Marinobacter sp. EN3 | reverse complement strand
GGATGGCCGGAGAGAAGCGCACAGGGATGTGCTCGAAGCGGTTTTTGGGAGGCCCTTCCAGCCCGCCTCCCAACTCCAAGCAAAGAGCACATACGTTCCAGCGTTTAAAGCAACTCAGAGTTAACAGGCACACCGCGAAGAGAATTGGGATAGGCCTCCACAATCTCCACATCGATAAAGTGCCCAACCACCTCAGGATTCTCGTGGCGGAAATTCACAATACGGTTGTTCTCCGTACGCCCCGCATACTCACCAGGATCCTTCTTGGACAAACCAGTCACCAGAATACGCTGAGTAGAACCCACCATTTTCCGGCTGATATCCATTACATTCTGATTCAGGCGATCCTGAAGAATGCTCAACCGCTGCTTCTTCACCTCCATCGGCGTATCGTCCGGCAAGTCAGACGCCGGTGTACCCGGGCGGGCGCTGTAGATGAAGCTGAAGGACATGTCGAAGCCGATGTCGTTGATCAGCTTCATGGTGTCCTCGAAATCCTTGTCGGTTTCACCCGGGAAGCCGATGATGAAATCCGAAGAAAAGCTGATGTCCGGGCGGATCTTGCGCAGGCGGCGCAGCTTGGATTTGTACTCCAGCGCCGTGTGGCCCCGCTTCATCGCTGCGAGGATGCGGTCAGAGCCGCTCTGTACCGGCAGGTGCAGGTGGCTGACCAGTTCGGGAACCCGCTCGTAGACTTCGATCAGCGCATCGCTGAATTCCACCGGGTGAGAGGTGGTGTAGCGGATGCGATCAATGCCGTCGATGGTGGCGATGACTTCGATCAGTTCCGCCAGGTCCATCTGGTCGCCGTCGTGGGTTTCGCCACGGTAAGCGTTCACGTTCTGGCCCAGCAGATTCACTTCCCGCACTCCCTGGGTAGCCAGATGAGCCACTTCGGCGATGACATCGTCTACAGGGCGGCTGACTTCCTCGCCGCGGGTGTAGGGCACCACGCAGAAGGTGCAGTATTTGCTGCAGCCTTCCATGATGGAGACAAACGCAGAGGGGCCGTCGGCGCCGGGCTCAGGCAAATTGTCGAATTTTTCGATCTCCGGGAAACTGACATCGACCACGCCAACGCCATTACCCTTGGTGCGTACCTCGGTGATCATGTCGGGCAGGCGATGCAGGGTTTGCGGGCCGAATACCATATCCACGTAGGGCGCCCGGTCGATGATGGCCTGGCCTTCCTGGCTGGCGACGCAGCCGCCGACGCCGATGATCAGGTCGGGTTTTTTGGTTTTGAGACTTTTCCAGCGGCCAAGCTGGTGAAACACTTTCTCCTGGGCTTTTTCGCGGATGGAGCAGGTGTTCAGCAGCAGGATGTCGGCGTCATCGGCGTTGTCGGTGACTTCGACCGCTTCGCCGGTTTTGAGCAGGTCTGCCATGCGGGCAGAGTCGTACTCGTTCATTTGGCAGCCGTGGGTTTTGATGTACAGCTTCTTGGCCATGGGTCTCACGTAGTTTGGTGTGTTGGCGCCGGGGTGGAGTGGGGCGCTGGCAAAAATGGACTGCGTATTATAACGGGGTGCTTAATCTTCAACCACCGTTGTCTCGGTATTCCTCATCTGAGGCTGTGATATTATTCGCAGCCTGTTAGCTGTGGTGCATGAAGGGCTTCGGGGGAAGCTTTCCAAAAAGCGCTCCTTCGGCACATCCCTGTGGCGCTTGTGTTCCGCCATCCATGGCTCCACAAATTTTTGGAAAGCTTCCCCCGAAGCCCTTCCCGGACCGCTGTGCCATCATCAACAAGGCTTGGATTTTACCCATGACCCCTGAACGCCTCGCCCGAATCAAGCAAGTCCTCAACACCCGCCAACCCGACCTGCGGGTGCTGACCGATCAGGTGCACAAGCCCAGAAACCTGTCGGCGATCATTCGCTCCTGTGATGCCTTTGGGCTGGCCAATATGCACGTGGTTTGGCCCAAGGAGGGTTTTCGGGCGTTTCGTAAGACAGCCGGCGGCAGCTTTCACTGGGTGACGACGCATACTCATCCCACTATGGATAACGCGGTGACGGAGTTGAAGGCCCAGGGGCACAAGCTGTATGCGGCGCAGTTGTCAGACCGGGCGGTGGATTTTCGGGAGGTGGATTACACCGTGCCGTGCACGATTATCATGGGTAACGAGGTGGATGGGGTGAATCCGGTCACTGCTGAACAGGCGGATGAGCATATTGTGATTCCGATGATGGGAATGGTGGAATCGCTGAATGTGTCTTCAGCCTGCTCGATTATCCTTTCCGAAGCCCAGCGTCAGCGGAAGTTGGCGGGCATGTTTGATCAGCGGCGGATGCCGGATGATGAGTACAACCGCTTGCTGTTCTGCTGGTGCCAGCCGACGGTTAAGCGCTACTGCGACGACCGCAATCTGCCGTATCCGCCAATCGACCACGAAACCGGCGAACTGATCGACGGAGTAGGCTGGATGCAGGAAGTCAGAAAAATAAGAGCCAATCGCCCCAGATGGGACGAGCAACCAGAAAACACAGAAGCAAAAGAGTCCTAACGGACTCCAGCACATTCGTTATGCCGGTGCGGGGTGGGTGAATCTTTTTTCTGCCGGAAAAAGATGTCTGAGCGAAGCGAGTTGTTTTTCCAAAGAAAAAAGATTCGCCCACCCCGCAACCCGCCCCTCAACCAGCAGGCTACAGAAACGAGCCCCTCAGTCCTCGCGAGCTTCAAGATACCGCTGCAACTGCTCCCGCAAAGCCTTGGGCAGTCGAGTGATGGTCAAGGCATCTTTGTCACGGTCGTAGTACACCGCCTGGTTGACCAGGTCCGACGAAAAAGACACGCTCATACCTCCGCCGGAGCCAGCGATGCGCACGAGTTTCTTGACCTTGCGGTGGTCCGGGTGCAGTACGCCGGTTTCCGGTAGTTCGGCGTTCTGGCTGGCGAATTCCTTGAAGCGCTGGGGCTGGCTTTCGTCCAGGTAATTCGACAGAGCTTCGATTTCCACGGGCTCGCCCAGGGCGTGCTGGTCTTTGCAGAATTCGTAGGCCTTGGCGCGCACTTCGCCGGCTTTTTCCGGTTCGCTGGTTTTGGCGAATGCTTCCACTGCGTCCAGGAAGGTCATGGTTTCCTTTTCCACGTCCACGCTGTTGGTGAAGGCGCACAGGCGGATGAACAGCTCGCCGGGGTCGCCGGTGCCGCGGCCGTGGATCAGGGTCATGTAGTTTTCGCTGCCGTTGGCGTTGCGCCAGTCGTCCAGTTCAATTCGCACGGCCAGGTTCAGGCGCGACAGGCTGAGTACGTCGGTGGCGTCCAGTTTCTGGCTGCCGTCGAAGCGCATGGCGCTGTCGGTTTCCAGGATAAACAGGTACACCACTTCGGCATCGGCCAGGGCGTCGTGTACGATCATCAGGTGGCCGTCGAATTCTTCCTGGCTGCCGGTCAGCAGTTCCTGCCACTGGCCGAAAAGACGGTCAGTCATGGCCGCGAAGGTCTGTTTGTCTTCCAGGTAGTCTTTGAGCCAGGCGCTGAAGGGGCATTCGCCGATGTCGTCTGAGAAGCGGCCGTATTTCTTGCCGGGTTTGCTGTTGAACAGGCGCTTCATCTGCTTGTGCAGGGCTTCGTAGTCGCCGCCCGGTTCCTGCAGGGCCTCGCCCGCTACGAGGCGGGCAGGTTGGCCCGGCTGGTATTGGCTTGCGAAGGCGGTGCGCAGGTGTTTGATGGCCATGGGTCAGCTCCTGTCAGATTCAGTCGGCTTGGCGGAGCGTGATTGTGCCACGGTT
Organism: Marinobacter sp. EN3; assembly: GCF_000475315.1. NCBI lineage: Bacteria > Pseudomonadati > Pseudomonadota > Gammaproteobacteria > Pseudomonadales > Marinobacteraceae > Marinobacter > Marinobacter sp. EN3. The sequence continues at coordinate 65,046 of NZ_AXCC01000025.1, read as the reverse complement.
GGCAGAGAAAGAAACCCCGGTCCCGACGTCTTCGTTCGGGCCGGGGTTCTCAATGGGCGGGTATGGAAATCAGATTCGCTTGCTGCGAATCAGTTCCTGGACCAGTGTCGAGACGGCGCCGGGAATGTCAGCTTCGTTCTCTGCGTTGGCACTGGCGTTGGCAATGTCCGAACCCAGGTTCACGGCAATGGCTACCAGCCCGTGAGCGGTCAGCAACTGCGCTACCCGACGGCGTTCGTCTGCGTCACCCGCATTTTCTTCGGATACCACGACGGCGGTTTTGCCCTGATCGAACAGAGCTCGCTCAACGGCCAGCGCCAGTTCCGGGCCATGTTTGCCGTTACAGGCGATGATGGCCGGCTTCTGGGCCAGGCGTCGTTCGCGTTCCTCGGCGGTGACCGGGTCCAGGGATTCCAGGCCATCGGCCAGGCCAGCGATCATGCCCGCCCCGATGGTTACGTTGGTCAGGCGGTCAATGACGATGAAGCTGCCGGTGGCGTGGTTACGCTGATAGGCGTCAAACGCGACCGGTTGGTTCAGGGTCAGTTCGCACAGGCCGATTTCATTCAGGGCCAGTTGGCTGGGATTGGCTTGCTGATCCAGAGTGTTTACATCGGTCTGATGGTGGATTTTCTTCACGGTACCGGAAGTAAAGGTGGGGCCCAGCTTGATGTCATACAGCCGGCCGGTTTCCAGCGGTGCGTCGGTCATCCAGACAATGTTGGCATTGAAGCGGTTGTGGACTTCCGGTTCGTCCTCCACCTTCACCAGCATGTCGCCACGGCTGATGTCGATCTCGTCTTCCAGGGTCAGGGTGACCGCCTGGTCGATGTAGGCTTCGTCCAGGTTGCCGTCGAAGGTCACGACTTCCTTTACTTTGCTGGTACGGCGTGAGGGCAGGGCCATCACTGCATCGCCAGGGCGAACCACCCCAGAGGCGATGGTGCCGCAGAAGCCGCGGAAGTTCAGGTTCGGACGGGTCACGTACTGCACCGGGAAGCGGAAATGCTCCAGGTTCTTGTCACGGGACACTTCCACCGTTTCCAGAATTTCCATCAGCGGCTGGCCGGTAAACCAGGGGGTGTTCTCGCTCTTGTTGACGACGTTGTCTCCATCCAGCGCCGAGATGGGAACAAATCGGATGTCCTTGAGGCCCAGTCGTGAGGCGAAGGCCAGGTAGTCGTCGCGGATTTCATTGAAGCGCTCTTCGCTGAAGTCCACCAGATCCATTTTGTTCACGGCGACCACGATGTGCCGGATGCCCAGAAGCGAAGCAATGTAGGAATGCCGGCGGGTCTGAGTGAGTACGCCGTGGCGGGCATCAATCATCAGGATGGCCAGTTGCGCAGTGGATGCGCCGGTGGCCATGTTGCGGGTGTACTGCTCATGGCCCGGGGTGTCCGCGATGATGAACTTGCGTTTGTCGGTGCTGAAATAACGGTAAGCGACATCAATAGTAATGCCCTGTTCCCGCTCGGCCTGAAGGCCGTCCACCAGCAGTGCCAGGTCCAGTTTTTCGCCGGTGGTGCCCATTTTTGCGCTGTCAGTTTTCAGGCTGGCCATGTGATCTTCATAGATCATCTTGGTGTCATGCAACAGCCGGCCAATCAGCGTGCTCTTGCCGTCATCCACACTGCCGCAGGTGAGCAGGCGCAGGAGTTCCTTGTTCTCGTGTTGCTTCAGGTAAGCCTGAATATCTTCTGCAATCAGATCAGACTGGTGTGACATGTTAGAAATACCCTTCCCGCTTTTTCTGTTCCATGGAGCCCGCTGAGTCGTGGTCGATCACCCGGCCTTGCCGCTCTGAGCTGGTGGCCAGCAGCATTTCCTGAATGATGTCGGGCAGGGTGTTGGCCTCGGATTCAATGGCGCCGGTCAGCGGATAGCAGCCCAGGGTGCGGAAGCGTACCGATTTCATCATCGGCTTTTCACCTTCTTTCAGGGGCATGCGGTCGTCGTCCACCATGATCAGGGTGCCATCGCGCTCTACCACGGGCCGCACCGCTGCGTAATAGAGGGGAACGATGTCAATGTTTTCAAGGTAGATGTATTGCCAGATGTCCAGCTCAGTCCAGTTGGACAGCGGGAAGACCCGGATGCTTTCGCCCTTGTTGACTTTGCCGTTGTAAATATTCCAGAGCTCCGGGCGCTGGTTCTTCGGGTCCCAGCGGTGGTGTTCGTCACGGAAGGAATATACCCGCTCCTTGGCGCGTGATTTTTCTTCGTCCCGGCGGGCGCCCCCGAAGGCGGCGTCGAACTTGTACTTGTTCAGGGCCTGCTTCAGGGATTGGGTTTTCATGATGTCCGTGTGCTTGGCGCTGCCATGAGTAAAGGGGCCGACGCCTTGCTTCACGCCTTCTTCATTGATGTGCACGATCAGGTCTAGCCCGAACTTCTCCGCTACATTATCCCGGAACGAGATCATGTCCCGGAACTTCCAGGTGGTATCCACGTGAAGCAACGGGAACGGTGGCTTGCCCGGGTAGAAGGCTTTCAGGGCAAGATGCAGCATCACGGCAGAATCTTTACCGATGGAGTAGAGCATGACCGGGTTGTCGAACTCGGCGGCCACTTCCCGAATGATGTGGATGCTTTCGGCTTCCAGCTGTTTGAGATGGGTGAGGTTATATGTGGTCATGTTCATCCGTTGCCATGGAGGGCGAAGTAATGGCTGTTATTTAGATGAACAACTATATCAGAGCAGCTTAGGGTATAAGAAGGAGTGCTGTAAGAATTTCAGGTTCTAATAATATAGCCTTCGCCGGTGTCTGGAGGCGGGTGTAAACGCCAGCGACGTCGCCACTGGCTTCCTTCAGTGAGCTTCGCTGGAGGGATTACGTGCGTCCGAAAGCAATTTGGCAACGTAACGATCGACATAGTCAAAGCCGTTACCTTCGAATTCACAGAACTGGATACCAATCTGGAACTCGTCTCGGGCAATGCGACGCATGTGTACGATGTTCCCATCGGCAAGCACCGTGACCGGCTGGTTTGCAATGACGGGCACCGAAAAACGGGTTTTGACTTCGATCCAGTGGCCGGGGGCCGGTGTTTTCAGGCCCGGAACCAGCTGTTTGACGGTGTCCTGATCACAGGAGAGCATCACGCCTGAGCGGGACAGGTTGGATACCTGGCAGGTAAGGCAGCAGCCATCCGGCTTTTCGATGGTAATGTCGGTTGAAACGTCCACCCGCTGCTGGTTTCGCAGATTGGGTTTGGCGGCAAGAGGTTTCATGTTCACTCTTCTGGCATGTGTGGTTTGAAAAGAAGTTGCCTTTCCCATAAACGCCTTCCAGAAAAACGCATAAACGATTGAAAGTTTAGCTGTTTAAAAAGTGAACAGCAAGAATCCTGTCGGTAATTGTGGCACTTTTACTACAAAATTCTGAACACGGTGTCACAGTTTTAGTCGGTAAGTTGATCTGCGTCAGCGGATTTGTGGTGGCGGAGTAGGTGGTGCTACTGCTGCAGTTCTTCCGGTCGTGAGGTAAAATTGCCCGCTACACTCATCGGGAGCATGGCTCCGGACATCCTGCAGGCTTTTATGACCGAGAAAACGCAAAACGCGCCCCAGAGCGGAAAAGTAGGCTTTATCAGCCTTGGTTGCCCGAAGGCGCTGGTAGATTCTGAACGTATCCTGACCCAGTTGCGCCTGGACGGCTACGATGTGGTGCCCACCTACGACGACGCCGATATTGTGGTGGTGAACACCTGTGGTTTTATAGATGCCGCCAAGCAGGAATCCCTGGACGCCATTGGTGAGGCAATCAGTGAGAATGGCAAGGTCATCGTCACCGGTTGCATGGGGGTTGAGGCCGACCGGATCCGTGAAACCCATCCGGGCGTGCTCGCAGTGTCCGGTCCTCATGCCTACGAAGAAGTGGTCGGCGCCGTCCACCAGTATGTGCCGCCCAGGAAAGAGCATGACCCGTTTGTGGACCTGGTGCCGCCCCAGGGCGTCAAGCTGACGCCCCGCCACTATGCCTACCTGAAAATCTCGGAAGGCTGTAACCACCGTTGCACCTTCTGCATCATTCCCTCAATGCGGGGTGACCTTGTCAGTCGCCCGATTGGCGACGTGATGGACGAGGCCAAACGGTTGGTGGATGCGGGGGTGAAAGAGATTCTGGTGATTTCCCAGGACACCTCCGCCTACGGCGTCGACATCAAATACCGCACCGGTTTCTGGCAGGGGCGCCCGGTAAAGACCAAAATGCAGGCGTTGTGTGAAGCGCTGGGTGAGATGGGCGTGTGGGTTCGGTTGCACTATGTCTATCCCTATCCCCATGTGGACGACATCATTCCGCTGATGGCCGAAGGCAAGATCCTGCCGTACCTGGACATCCCGTTCCAGCACGCCAGTCCTGGAGTACTCAAAGCCATGAAGCGCCCGGCCCATGACAGCAAGACCCTGGAGCGCATCAGGAAGTGGCGGGAAATCTGCCCGGAACTGACTATTCGTTCCACCTTCATCGTGGGTTTCCCGGGGGAAACCGAGGAAGATTTCCAGTACCTGCTGGACTGGCTGGACGAGGCTCAGCTGGATCGAGTGGGTGCCTTCACTTACAGCGCGGTGGAAGGGGCGCCGGCGAACGAGCTCGAAGGTGCGGTCCCCGAGGAGGTGAAGGAAGATCGCCTGGCTCGCTTTATGGCCAAACAGGCAGAAATCTCGGCTGCCCGCCTTAAGGCAAAGATTGGCAAGACCATTGATGTGCTGATTGATGAAGTGGACGAGGAAGGTGCGATTGGCAGATCAAAAGCCGACGCGCCTGAGATTGACGGGATGGTCTACCTGAACGACGAAACCGACCTGGTTCCCGGTCAGATCGTTCAGGCCGTGGTTGAGCATGCCGACGAGCATGATCTCTGGGCGGTTCTGGTTTGACCTGATCAATGCGTCGGCGAAGCGGGGCAGCCAATCGGTTGCCCCGCTTGCGTTTGGGGTCAGGCGATTTCGATCAGCACTTCGCCTGGCGTGACCCGATCGCCTTTGGCGACATACACACCTTTTACCGTGCCATCAACACTTGTATGTACCTCGGTTTCCATTTTCATGGCCTCGGTAATCAGCACCGCCTGGCCAGCTTTTACGGTGTCACCTTCCTTAACCAGCACGTCCACCACATTGCCCGGCATGGTCGTGGTGACGTGGCCGGGATCGGTGGCCTGTTTCCGACCGCTGCCGGCGCCGGCTTCGTATTCGTTCAGGGATTCAAACACCACTTCCTGGGGCATGCCGTCCAGAGACAGGTAGAGCTTGCGCTTGCCCGGTCCTGAGCCGCCAACACCGGTAACGGCCACTTCGTAGCTTTCGCCGTGTACGTCAATGCGGAACTCGGTGGCGATGGCGGTGCCCAGGCGGTCCCGGCCCTTGTGCTCGGCCGGTAGCAACTCTTCGGGCTTCAGTGTGCCATCCTGCCGTTGTTGCAGATATTCCCGGCCAAGATCCGGAAACATGGCGTAAGTCAGCACGTCTTCCTCGCTGGTGGCCAGGCTGCCAATGTCTTCTCGCAGCTTGTTCAGTTCCGGGCTAAGCAGGTCGGCGGGGCGACCGTCATTGACGGTTTCGTTGCCGATAGCCTTTTTCTGGATTTCGGCGTTCACCTCGGCAGGTGGCTGGCCGTAACCTCCCTGAAGGTAGCGTTTCACTTCGTTGGTGATGGTCTTGTAGCGTTGACCAGCCAGCACGTTATAGACCGCCTGGGTCCCCACAATCTGGGAGGTGGGGGTGACCAGTGGCGGGTAGCCCAGATCCTTGCGCACACGGGGAATCTCGTCGAAGACCTCGCGTATGCGGTCCAGGGCGTTCTGCTCTTTGAGCTGGTTGGCCAGGTTGGACATCATGCCGCCCGGCACCTGATTGATCTGTACCGAAATGTCCTCGCGGGTAAATTCGCTTTCAAACTGGTGGTACTTCTTGCGCACTTCCCGGAAGTAGTCGGCAATCTCGCTTAACAGCTCCAGATCCAGCCCGGTGTCATAGTCCGTGCCCTTCAGGGCGGCCACCTGGGATTCTGTTGCAGGATGGCTGGTGCCGTTGGCAAAGGCGGAAATGGCGGTGTCGATACGGTCTGCGCCGGCTTCCACCGCTTTCAGTTGGCACATGGCGGCCAGGCCGGCGGTGGCGTGGCTATGGATGACCAGAGGCAGATCCACGGACGATTTAATGGCTTTGGTCAACTCGTAGGTGGCGTAAGGAGTTAGCAGCCCGGCCATGTCCTTGATGGCAATGGAGTCGGCGCCCATGGCCTTGAGTTCCTGGGCCTGCTTCACGAAAAGCTCGGGTGTATGCACCGGGCTGGTGGTATAGCAAATGGTACCCTGAGCGTGCTTGCCCGCCTTCTTCACCGCTTTCATGGCGGTTTCCAGATTGCGCAGATCGTTCAGGGCATCAAAGATGCGGAACACATCAATGCCGTTGTCGGCGGCTTTTTGCACGAACGCTTCCACCACATCGTCAGCGTAGTGACGGTAACCCAGCAGGTTCTGCCCCCGCAGCAGCATTTGCAGGCGGGTGTTGGGCAGCGCCTTGCGCAACTGGCGCAGGCGTTCCCAGGGGTCCTCTTTCAGAAAGCGCACGCAGGCGTCGAAAGTGGCGCCGCCCCAGACCTCCAGGGACCAGTAACCCACCTGGTCCAACTTGTCACAGATCGGCAGCATGTCTTCGGTGCGCATGCGGGTCGCAATCAGGGACTGGTGGGCATCACGAAGGATAAGATCGGTAACTTCAATTTTTTTGGCGTTGCTCATATTCAATCCTCCTGTGGATTACCAGCCGGCGTGGGCCGCGATCGTGGCTGCGATGGCCAGCGCAATTTCGCTGGGGTGGCGTTTGGTGGAATAGTTCAACAGCTCCGGATGGCTGGGCACGAAACTGGTGTCAAACACGCCAGCCTGGAAATCCGGATGATCCAGTATTTGCTGGTAATAGTTGGCGGTTGTGGTGATGCCATGCAGGCGCATGTCATCCAGAGCCCGCTTGCCGCGCGCGATAACTTCATCCCAGGTCAGTGCCCAGACCACCAGTTTCAGGCACATGGAGTCGTAGTAGGGCGGAATCTCGTAGCCCGTGTAGATGGCGGTGTCCACTCGAACACCTGGGCCACCGGGGGCGTAGTAGTGGGTAATGCGCCCGAAACTGGGCAAGAAGTCGTTTTTGGGATCTTCGGCGTTGATGCGGAACTGCAGCGCATAGCCCCGGTACGAAATATCCTCCTGCCGGTAGCTGAGGGATTCCCCCGCGGCGACCCGCAACTGTTCCCGGACAATATCCACCCCGGTAATGGCTTCGGTGATGGTGTGCTCCACCTGCACCCGGGTGTTCATCTCCATGAAGTACACCTCGTTGCCCGAGAGTAGAAACTCCACCGTGCCGGCATTCTCGTAGCCCACTGCTTTTGCGGCCTTGACGGCGAGGCTGCCGATGTACTGGCGCTGTTCCGGTGTCAGTTGCGGGCTGGGGGCGATCTCAATCAGTTTCTGGTTACGACGCTGAATGGAACAATCGCGCTCATACAAGTGAATGGCGTTGCCCCGGCTATCCGCTAGAATCTGCACCTCGATATGGCGCGGATTGACGATGCATTTTTCCATGAACACCTCGGCCGAGCCGAAAGCCTTGGTGGCCTCCGAAATCACCCGTGGGTACTGGGTTCTAAGCTCCTCCGGTGTATCGCAACGGCGAATCCCCCGGCCGCCACCGCCGGAGGTGGCCTTCAGCATCACCGGATAGCCAATCTCATTAGCCAGCTTCAGGGCCTCATCCAGATCGGCCAGATTGCCCTCGGAGCCGGGAGTAATGGGCACGCCGGCCGCCCGCATGCTGTCGCGGGCCTGGGTCTTGTCACCCATCTTGTGAATAACGTCGGATTTCGGGCCAATAAAGGTCAGACCCTTTTCTTCGCACAGCTGAGCGAAGCGGGCGTTCTCCGACAGGAAGCCATAACCAGGATGGATGGCATCGCAGCCCACCTCTAGGGCGAGATTGACGATGCGGGCGGGATCCAGGTAGCCGGCAATCGGATCCTCGCCCAGGGAGTAGGCTTCATCAGCGCGCTTGACGTGCAAGCCGTAGCGATCGGGCTCGGTGTAGATCGCCACAGACCGGATCCCGGCCTCGGCGCAGGCCCGCACGATACGCACCGCAATTTCGCCTCGGTTGGCGATCAGTACTTTCTTCAACATGGGCGATTCCTCGTTTCGTCGTCCCGAATGAAGGTGTTAAAAGCCTAACGATGGCAACTGATGAGTTAAAATTGATATTATTTGGGTTATATATAAGTAATGACTTATGAATAGGTGAGGCGGGAGAAGTTGTGCCATTAAGTGTCCAGAAACTGGCTAGCCGCCTTACATTTCGGCAGCTGCAGGTGTTCAAGGCCGTTTACGATCTGAAAAGCTACAGCAAGGCCGGTGACCTGCTTGGACTGACCCAGCCCGCCGTATCCAGCCAGATGCGTCATCTGGAGCAGGCCGTGGGCATGCCCATGTTCGAATACGTGGGCCGGAAGCTGTATTGCACCGCCGCCGGCGAGGAGATGGCCGCGTGCGTGGGCGCGGTATTTCGCGAGCTGACGGACATGCAGAACCGGCTGGCGGCGCTGGAAGGGCGGGTGGCCGGTGATCTCAAGCTGGTGGCGGTCAACACCGCGCAATATGTGGTGCCCTACCTGTTGCGGTCGTTTCTGCAGATTAACCCGCAGGTGAACGTCTCTGTGGCTGTCGTCAACCGGGCGGCGGCCCTGGAACGGCTGAACGATAATAGTGGCGATCTGGTCATTATGGGCATGGTGCCTCCAGACCGGCCGCTGACCTCGTTTCCCTTTCTGGATAACGAGTTGATTCCGATTGTTACTGATGGACATCCATTGCTGGATCAGTGTTCTGTCAGTGCCGAGGAATTTCTGGATAACCAGCTTCTGACCCGTGAGCCCGGTTCCGGCAGTCGGCTGGCGCTGGAGGTTTATTGTCAGCAGCACCGTTTGAAAATGGAATCCACCATGGAACTGGGTTCGAACGATGCGGTAAAACACGCGGTATTGGCGGGGCTCGGAGTGGCGGTGGTGCCGAAGCTCAGTGTCGTTTCAGAGCTGGCGCTGGGCTCGCTTCATGCCCTCAACATAACCGGCTTCCCCCTGCGCCGCAGCTGGTGCGTGGTCTATCCTCAGGGCCGGCACCCGACGCCGGCCATGCAGGCCTTTATTGACTACATCCAGCAAAACATCGCCCAGTTTGAGAGATTGTTTCGGCGCATGGGGTCTTAGTTTCGGCCCTAGCCTGCTTTCTATGGTGGTGGGCTGTGTTTGGGGCCCCTTCCCAAAAACCGCTACAAGCACATCCGTGTGCGCTTCTCTCCGGCCATCCATGGCCTCCGAAATTTTTGGGAAGGGGCCCCAAACACTGCCATCCGGACATCGTAGTAATAGTCTGTTGAACGGAGAGCGCACTGGGGCTTCACGTATGCATTCAGTTTGTAACTGAGACTGCGTTGATATTCCTGCAGGGTGCAGTGGGCGGACTATTGTGCAGAGTCAGGAAAGCCTTGGCGGGAGGCTCCTCCCAAAAATTTGCGGAGCCATGGATGGCGGAGCAGAAGCGCCACAGGGATGTGCCGTAAGGAGCGGTTTTTGGGAGGAGCCTCCCGCCAAGGCCCTCCCGCATACTGGGCAGGCTGCGAACAAAGCCGCCCTCCCCACAATCCGAAGGCTAGGGCCGAAACAAGACGGCCCACGCCAATGCTAACCGCCAAGCTTGCGAACAAGAATCTCGTTGAACAGCTTGGGGTTGCCCTGGCCCTTGGAGGCCTTCATCAGTGGCCCCATGAAACCGCCGAGCATTTTCTTGCGCTTCTTGGGATCTTCCTCGCCTTGATACTGAGCCACCTGATCCGGCATACCTGCCAGAACCTCGTCAACCATGGATTCCAGAGCGCCGGTGTCAGACACCTGCTTCAGGCCCTTGGCCTCGATGATGGCGTCTACATCGTCGTTCTCGCCCGTCCACAGGGCTTCGAATACCTTCTTGGCGCCGGCGGAGGACAGTGTGTTATCGGCGATGCGGGTCACCATGGCGCCCAGTTGTGCGCCGGTAATCGGCGCCTCGGCGACGGACTTCTCCTCCGCATTCAGGCGCGCGGAGAACTCGCCCTGAATCCAGTTGGCGGCCAGCTTGGCATCTTTGCCGTGTTCCACGGTTTCTTCAAAGAATGCAGCCAGTTTGGCGTCGGCAGACAGGATGCCTGCGTCATAGTCGTTCAGGCCGTATTGCTCCTTGAAGCGCGCCCTGCGAGCGTCCGGCAGTTCCGGCAGGCGGCTGCGGGCGTCTTCGATGAAGGCATCGTCGATTTCCACCGGCAGCAGGTCCGGGCAGGGGAAGTAGCGATAGTCGTTGGCTTCTTCCTTGGTGCGCATCGAGCGGGACTCGTCCCGGTCACCGTTGTACAGGCGGGTTTCCTGCACAATCACGCCGCCGTCTTCCAGGATATCCATCTGCCGCTCCACCTCGTGGGCGATGGCCTGTTCCATGAACCGGAACGAGTTCAGGTTCTTGGTTTCGGTTCGGGTACCCAGGGTGTCGGAGCCTTTCGGTTTCAGGGAGATGTTCACGTCAAAGCGCATGGAGCCCTGGGACATATCGCCATCGCAGATACCCAGCGAGGTGACGATGCTGTGCAGCTTCTTGGCAAAGGCCACAGCTTCTTCGGCGCTGGTCATATCCGGCTCGGTCACCACCTCGATCAGCGGTGTGCCGGCGCGGTTCAGGTCGATGCCGGTCATGCCGTGGTAATCCTCGTGCAGGGATTTACCGGCGTCTTCTTCCAGATGCGCGTGGTGAATGCGCACGCGCTTGGTGCTGCCATCAGCCAGGTCGATGTCCACGTAGCCGGGGCCGACAATGGGCTGGGCCAGCTGGGTGGTCTGGTAGCCCTTGGGCAGGTCCGGGTAGAAGTAGTTCTTGCGCTCGAACACCGAGCGACGGCCGATTTCTGCGTTGGTGGCCAGGCCGAACATCACCGCGTAGCGGAACGCCTGTTCGTTGGGTACCGGCAGGGTGCCGGGCATCGCCAGGTCAACCGCGTTGGCCTGGGTGTTGGGCTCGGCACCGTAGGCGGTGCTGGAGCCGGAGAAAATCTTGGTCTGGGTGGCGAGCTGAACGTGAATTTCCAGCCCGATCACGATATCCCACTGCATGTGTTCGTCTCCTAATCCGGGCTTATTGAGGTTCACGCTGGTGCCAGTCGGTCACCTGCTGGAACTGATGGGCGGCGTTCAACAAGCGCGCTTCGGAGAAGTAATCCCCGATGATCTGCAGTCCCACCGGCAAGCCGTCGACAAACCCGGCCGGCACCGACATGGCCGGAATGCCCGCCAGGTTAATGGCGATGGTGAACACGTCTTCCAGGTACATGGATACGGGATCGGTGTTCTTCTCGCCCTGCCTGAACGCAGGCGTTGGTGACACAGGGCTCATCAGCACGTCCACTTCCTTGAACGCATTGATGAAATCCTGCTGGATCAGGCGGCGCACCTTCTGGGCCTTCAGGTAATAGGCATCGAAGTAACCAGCGGACAGGGCGTAGGTTCCCACCAGAATCCGGCGCTTAACCTCGTTGCCGAAACTTTCCGCCCGGGTGCGGGTGTACATATCCATCAGGTCTTTCGGATCGTCGCAGCGGTAGCCGTAACGAACACCGTCAAACCTGGACAGGTTGGCGGACGCCTCCGCCGGAGCGATCACGTAATACGCTGCGATGGCCAGCTTGGCGTTGGGCAGCGACACCTCTTTTACCGTCGCGCCCAGCTTTTCATACTCGCGAATCGCGTTACGAACCTGCTCTTCCATAGCCGGAGCCAGCTGGTCACTGAAGTATTCCTTCGGCAGGCCAATCTTCAGGCCCTTCAGCGGCTCGTTCAGGGTGGCCGTGTAATCCGGTACTTCCCGGTCAATGCAGGTGGAGTCCTTCGGATCGTGCCCCGCCATCACATTCAACATCAGCGCGGCATCTTCTGCCGTGCGCGCCATCGGCCCGCCCTGATCCAGGGAAGAGGCAAAGGCAATCATCCCGTACCGGGATACCCGGCCATAGGTCGGCTTCAAACCGGTGATGCCGCACAATGCCGCCGGCTGACGGATTGAGCCACCGGTATCCGTGCCCGTCGCCGCCGGCACCAGTCGTGCCGCTACCGCAGCCGCAGAACCACCGGATGAACCACCTGGTACCCGCTTGTCACCACCGGACAGGCCCCAGGGGTTGGTCACGGCGCCATAAAAACTGGACTCGTTAGACGAGCCCATGGCGAACTCGTCCATGTTGGTCTTGCCAAGGCACACCGCGCCAGCCGCCTTGAAGTTAGCCGTCACGGTCGCGTCGTAGGGAGGCACAAAATTATCCAGCATTTTCGACCCGCAACTGGTGCGAATGCCGCTGGTGCAGAAGATATCCTTGTGAGCAAAGGGCACCCCGGTCCACACCGTGGCCTTACCGGCTGCGCGCATCTCATCAGCGGCCTTCGCCTCAGCCAGCGCCTGCTCGTCTGAGATGGTAATAAAACTGTTGTACTTGCCGTCTTCCGTTTTCAGACGGTCCAGGAACTGCTGAGTCAGCTCCACACTCGAAATCCTGCCACTCTCCAGCTCTCTGGAAAGCTCTGCTACAGACTTGTTATGCATGATAAATCCCGAAATCTCTGATGGACGACCAAATCACTCGATAACCCTGGGCACCAGATACAACCCATCCTCGGTAGCCGGCGCAATCGCCTGGAACGCCTCCCGCTGATTGGTTTCGGTAACCACATCCGGCCGCAGCTTCTGCACCGCATCCAGCGGATGGGCCATGGGCTCCACCGAATCGGTATCCGCGGCACTCAACTGATCCACCAGGTCCAGGATATTGCCCAGATCCTTCTCCAGAGCCGAAACCTGCTCGCCGTCCACTTTGATGCGGGCGAGCACGGCAACTTTCTCGATGTCCTCGCGGGAAATGCTCACGTTGCCTCCAAAAAGCGTGTGTGAAAACAATTTAATGTCAGGTTAGAAGCCAGGAATAACGTATGGGGATGCTTGTGAGGATGGCTTTCCAAAACTGTGCGAAGCCATGGATGGCGGAGCTCAAGCGACACAGGGATGTGCCGAAGGAGCGTGTTTTGGAAAGCCATCCTCACAAGCAGCCATGCTCCACGGTTAACTGCGCGCGGAACCCTGGCGACAACAAAGCCCGACATATTACCAGAACCGCGCGCAACATTGGCCCCGTCTAAAGCCATAAAATGTGAGAATGGTAAGCCCCGAAGCCCCGATGGCGCCTTGCCTGAGTAGGTGCTCACTGCTAAAGTTGCCGCATTCTTTTCTGCAACCGCAACTCTCAGGTTGAAACAACACGAATGTTAATCAAAAGACTCCGAGGCTTATTCTCAAGCGACCTGTCCATCGACCTGGGCACCGCCAACACCCTTATCTACGTGCGCGAACGCGGCATTGTACTTAACGAACCCTCTGTCGTGGCCATCCGTACCAATAACTCCCAGAAAATGGTCGCTGCCGTCGGGTCCGAAGCCAAACGCATGTTGGGCCGCACCCCGGGCAATATTACCGCCATCCGTCCCATGAAAGATGGTGTGATCGCCGACTTCGTCGTGACCGAAAAAATGCTCCAGCACTTTATTCACAAAGTGCACGAAAACAGTTTCATTACCCCGAGCCCCCGCGTACTCGTGTGTGTGCCCAGCAAATCTACCCAGGTAGAGCGCAAGGCCATCCGCGAATCGGCCCTGGGTGCAGGCGCCCGCGAGGTGTTCCTGATCGAAGAACCCATGGCGGCCGCCATTGGTGCCGGCCTGCCGGTGGAAGAAGCCAGCGGCTCCATGATTGTCGACATCGGTGGCGGTACCACCGAGATCGCCATTATCTCCCTGAATGGCATCGTCTATGCCGAATCCGTCCGGGTTGGTGGCGACAAGTTCGACGAAGCCATCGTTACTTACGTCCGTCGCAACTACGGCAGCCTGATCGGCGATTCCACAGCCGAGCGTATCAAGCATGAAATCGGCTGTGCCTATGAAGGCCTTGAAGTGCGAGAAATCGACGTTCGTGGTCGCAACCTGGCTGAAGGTGTGCCCCGGGCCTTCACCCTGAACAGCGAAGAAATTCTCGACGCGCTTCAGGAATCCCTGGCCCAGATCGTCCAGACCGTGAAGAGCGCCCTGGAACAGTCTCCGCCTGAGCTGGCCTCCGACATCGCTGAGCGCGGCATTGTGCTGACCGGTGGCGGAGCGTTGCTGCGGGGCCTGGACAAGCTCATCAGCGAAGAGACCGGCCTGCCGGTCATTATTGCGGAAGATCCGCTGACCTGCGTAGCCCGTGGCGGCGGTAAAGCCCTGGAAGTGATTGATCGCGGTGGCATCGGAATGTTCTCCCAGGAGGGGTAACCCCGTGGGAGGGCTAAGCCATTAAGACCATATTTGTCCAGGGACCGGTACCCGGTTTCCGGCTGTTTCTCGTCGTTCTGTTATCGGCAGCGTTAATCGCTGCCGATGCCCGTTTTGACAAGCTCACCACCGTCCGCAGCACTCTTGCCACCGGGCTGGCTCCGGTGTACTGGCTTGGCAATGCCCCATATTCCTTTGCCGACTGGTTTTCCGGCCTGTTTGTCAGCCGTGATGATCTGCAGCAGGAGAACGAAGAGCTCAAAACCCGACTGCTGATTCTGGAACGCCGTGCTCTCAAGTACGCGGCTCTGGCGTCGGAGAATAACGAGCTGCGCCGGCTGCTGAATTCTTCCGAAGTACTGGATGACCGGGTCATTGTGGGCGAAGTGGTGGGGGTCTCCCCGGATCCGTTCTCCCACGAGATCATCATTAACAAAGGCGAGAGTGATGGTGTCACGACTGGTCAGGCGGTACTGGACGCAGAGGGCCTGATGGGCCAGGTGATCCAGACCAGCCAGTTCACCTCCCGTGTCCTCCTGGTGTCCGACAGCAGTCACGCCGTTCCTGTTGAGGTGGTACGTAACGGTCTGCGTTCGATTTTGTTGGGCAACGGCGAAACCGATGAACTGGATCTGGTTCACGTACCAGATACTGCCGATATCCGCGAGGGCGACATGTTGGTGAGCTCCGGCCTTGGCGGGCGCTTCCCCAGAGGTTATCCGGTGGCTGAGGTCAGCTCGATCGAGAAAGAGCCGGGGGAGCCTTTTGTGACCATTCAGGCCGCGCCGAAAGCCCGCCTCAACCAGAGCCGGCTGGTGCTGATCGTGTTTCAGCCGGAAGAGCGCTCGGTGCCCGAAAATGGGCAGACGGCCCCGGATAACGAGGAGGCAAACTGATGTTGTCTGTCATCAGTTATCCGCTGTTCGCCATCACCGTGGTGTTATCGTTGGTGCTGAGTATCTCCCTGTTTCCGGTGGACTGGTTTCAGTTTCGCCCGGAGTGGCTCGGACTGATTGTCTTCTACTGGACCTTCCGCGCCCCGGCCCAGTTTGGCATTTTGATGGCCTGGTGCCTGGGGTTGTTACTGGATATTCTCGAGTCTACCCCGCTGGGCGTGAATGCCATGGGCATGGCCCTGATCGCCTTTCTGGTGCTGACTATTCACCAGCGGTTGCGGATGTATCCGCTGCCTCAGCAGTGCCTGATGGTGTTTCTGTTATTGGGCATCAACCAGATGCTGGTGCATTTCGTGAAACAGTTACTGGGTGCTGAAAGCGCCGGTTTCAGCTACTTGTGGCCAGCCTTGACGAGCGCTCTGGCCTGGCCTGTGGTCAGTGGCGTACTGGACACAATCAACCGTAAACTGGGATAACTGTATGAGCTGCCTCATTCTGGCCTCGGCATCACCGCGCCGGGCTGAGTTGCTGAGACAGATCGGTGCTGACTTTCAGGTGGCGCCTGCCGAGATAGACGAGACACCGCAACCGGGTGAAGGGGCTCAGCACTATGTTGAGCGCCTGGCCCGGGAGAAAGCCTCTTGTGTTGCCGGTGAGGCCCCGGGTGCCTGGGTACTGGGGTCTGACACCTCTGTGGTTATAGACGGAGAGATTCTTGGGAAACCGGAGTCCGATACGCAGGCTTGTGAGATGTTGCGCCGGTTATCTGGAAGAACCCATCAGGTGATGACCGCGATCGCTCTGGCCCAGGATCAGAAGTGTCGGTCATTGGTGGTGGTCACCGATGTCAGCTTTCGGGAGCTCTCAGAAGCCGAAATCGTCGCCTACGTCGCCACCGGTGAACCCATGGACAAAGCGGGAAGCTACGGAATTCAGGGACTTGGTGGTATCTTTGTTCGGGAACTCAAGGGCAGCTACAGCGCTGTGGTGGGTTTGCCTCTGCAGGAAACCGCAGAGTTATTGGCAGATGCCGGCGACCCTGTCTGGCGCCACTGGCCATGCAGTAAGGAGAGCCAAGCATGAGTGAAGAGATCCTGATCAACGTGACTCCGGTGGAAACCCGGGTCGCCCTCGTTGAAAACGGCATGTTGCAGGAAGCCTATATCGAGCGCACCAGTCGCAAGGGGATTGTCGGCAACATCTACAAGGGCAAGGTCGTTCGGGTGCTGCCCGGCATGGAAGCCGCGTTCGTGGACATCGGCCTGGAACGGGCGGCTTTCATTCATGCGTCCGACGTCGTCAGTGGCCAGACATCTGGCGACGAACCGTCAGACGCCCCCAGGACCGTACCCGATATCCGTACCCTGTTGCGGGAGGGGCAGTCCCTGGTGGTGCAGGTAACCAAGGACCCGATTGGTACCAAGGGTGCGCGACTCACCACCCAGCTTTCCATTCCCTCCCGTTATCTGGTGTTCATGCCAGGCGTTTGCCATGTCGGGATTTCCCAGCGCATTGAAGATGATAATGAGCGCGCGCGGCTGAAATCCCTGATTGAGGAAGGCGCAGCGGAACATGATGATGTGCAGGGTGGCTATATCATCCGCACCGCGGCGGAGGCTGCCTCGGCCGAAGATCTGATTGCTGATATGACCTACCTGCACCGGCTAAGCCAGTCGATCCAGGAGCGCATTGCCAAAGCGCCGGCACCCTCAGTGGTCTATCAGGATTTGCCGTTGTTTATTCGCACCATCCGGGATCTGATCCGACCGCAAACGGAGAAAGTGCGTATTGATAGTCGCGAGAGCTATCAGCGGGTAATGGAGTTTGTCAAAGAGTTCGTCACTGAGTTTGCCGACAAGGTGGAGTACTACCCCGGTGAGCGGCCTATCTTTGACCTGTATTCGGTTGAAGATGAAATCCAGAAAGCCCTGAGCCGCAAGGTGCAGCTCAAATCCGGTGGCTATGTGATCATCGATCAGACCGAAGCGATGACGACCATCGACATCAACACCGGTGCCTTTGTGGGCCACCGCAATCTGGAAGAGACCATCTTCAAAACCAACCTGGAAGCCGCCCGGGCGATCAGTCGTCAGCTTCGGCTGCGGAATCTGGGCGGGATCATCATCATCGACTTTATCGACATGGAAGATCCCGAACACCAGCGCCAGGTGCACAGGATGCTGGAGAAAATGCTGGAACGGGATCACGCCAAAACCAAGATCACCGGCGTTTCCGAGCTGGGCCTTGTGGAGATGACCCGAAAACGCACCACCGAAAGCCTGGGCCAGGTTCTGTGCGAGCCGTGCCCGATCTGTGATGGCCGGGGATTCCTGAAAACCGCCGAAACCGTATGCTACGAGATCTTCAGGGAAATCCTGCGCGTTAACCGTGCCTATGAGGCCGAGAATTACCTGGTGATGGCGTCCCAGAAGGTGGTGGACCGCCTGCTGGATGAAGAGTCAGACAACGTTGCGGACCTTGAAACCTTTATCAGTAAAACCATTCGCTTCCAGGTTGAGCCTTTCTACAGCCAGGAACAGTACGACGTTGTTTTGCTCTGACACCTGAGCAGCAGGGCGTTGCAGGGAGCTGAGTCTTATGTCGATCCGCGAGCCGGACAGTTCGCAACCAGCCGAGGATGAGCGCGGTCTGGTTGCCCGCGGGTTGGCGGTCTTTGCCAGTGTGGTCTGGTGGTCCATCCTGACGCTGCTGGTGTTATTCGCACTCTATGTTGGTGTCGGTCGCCAGCTCACCTCTGATATCAACAGCTTTTCTGATGAACTGGCGGCTTCGCTCTCCGAAGCCACAGGCCTGGATGTGTCTGTTGGCCGTTTATCCTCCCAATGGTATTGGCTGGATCCTTCCATTACCGCCAAAGACATCACCATCAATTCTCCGGATTCAGACCGCATTGCCGCGGAACTTGAGCACCTGGAATTGCGGCTCGATTTTTTTGCCTCCCTGTTCCGCTTCCGCCTGGTGTTCCGCAATTTTGACGCTGACGGTCTGGCGTTAACGGTGGTGCGCCCTACCGAGGATCCGTTTATCAATCCGGTCGAAGAGATTGCGGAGCTGGCCGAGCCGGGTGCGCCGGAACTCCAGGAGTGGATTCGCCTGGCTGGCCGCTGGTTGTCGAATCCGGAAGTCCGGGTGACACGGGTCAGCCTGGCGCTGGGCCCAAGCCGGCAGAACCTGCGTTTTCTGGATATTCCACAGCTTGATCTGTCCTACCAGGGCGGCTTGTTCCAGGCCGCAGGCCGGGCCATGCAGAGCGGTACAACCACACAGCTGGCCAGTTTTGCTCTGGTAGGACAGCGGTTTTTCAGGGGTGAGTTTACCGGTCAACTCTACCTGGATGTGGATTCCGGTCGACTGTTCGACGGCCTGATTGATGATCTGAACTGGCGAGGCATACGGGTTGAAGGCTTCGATCTGGGGGGCAGTGCCTGGCTAAGCTTTGAGGATGGCGAGCTGCAGCAGGTTCAGGGCCAGGTTCGCACCCCCTATCTTCAGTTAGGTGTTAACCGTGAATCGCTGGCGCCTCTTGAAGATATTCACGCTCACTTCGGTTGGCGGCGGGGGGAGGCCCTACGTTTGCAGAAGCTTCGCTGGGACTGGATCGGCGATCAGGTTCTGCCGTTCAGTGTTCGCATCGAAGACGGTCAGGATGAGCTTAAGCTGGTGGCAGACTCACTGCCGCTCAAGCCTTTGCGGCGATTGGTTCAGGCCCTGGAGCTGCTGCCGGATGCCGCCAGCGAGGCGCTGGAGCATTATCAGCCTGCGGGTTTTCTGGACGATATGTTGTTTACTCTGCCAGAGCAGGGCTCCCGGTTCTCGTTAAGTGCCAGATTGCGGGAGTTCGGGGTGCGGGCCTGGTCTGGCGCTCCCCGCGCCGAGGGTTTATATGGCTTTATCCAGATGACTGCAGACAGCGGCAGGGTAACCCTGGATACGCCTGAACCTGCGGTGCTGGGCTTTCCGCAATTGTTCAACACCGACTGGACACTCGACTCTTTATCCGGAACCGTCGCCTGGACCCTGGCAGACGGAATAACCAGGGTATTCTCCGATGATCTGGAGTTTGTCTATCAGACAGATACCCGGTTAACCGGCGCCTTTGATCTGCGGTTGGACCGATACGGAGAAGACAACCTTGGTTTGAACGTCGGCGTAGAAGGCGGCAATGCCGGTATGCTGGCGGATTTCGTGCCGGCGAATGCTGTGGGCGAAGGGCTTTACGAATGGCTTACCAACAGTATTCCGGAGGCCGGTATCCGGGGGCAGTACTATGGCCACGGCCGTATCGATTCCGCCGCGCCGTCTGGATCGTTTGTTTCCTCCATGTGGTATGAATTCGAAGAGGCCAGGATTCGATACGACCAGCGCTGGCCCGCCGTGGAGCAGGCCAGTGGGCGGGTGGAGATCCAGAATGCCGACACCCGGGTAGCGCTCGCTCGGGGCGAGATCGGTGGGTTGGAGCTGGAAAACGCCAGTGTTCGGGTCCTTCCCGGAGATGGGGAAACTGGCACGCTGGTGCGCGTAGATGCCGCGTCGACGGTTCCGGCAGAGAGAATACCCTGGTGGCTGACCAATACTCCGTTAGGGGAATTGTTGGGATACGGTAACACCCGGGCCCGTTATGAGGGGGAATTTGAGCTGGACCTTGGGCTGGAGCTACCGCTATCGCAAGGGCAGGACACCCGGGTTACGGCGCAGGTAAAAACCGACAATGCCGGATTCCAATTACCGGATGCGGGACTTCACTGGCAGAATATTCGGGCTGACCTGACTTATGACAGTGTTGATGGATTTTCCGGGCCACCGGTCACTGCCCGTTTTTTCGATCAACCGATCAGTGTCGTTTTTTCCACCGCGGAGGCCGGCGATGCCATGCTGATACGCCAGCAAGGTGGTCTGAAGCTGCCAGGCTCCCTGGCGGCCTTTGGCCTGGCCAACGATGCGGCGCGCGGGCTTTCCGGAGAGCTTGTCTACACCGCAGAGCTGGAATTAGGCGGTGCCAGCGAGCCGGTGATTTCCCTGTTTTCAGACCTTGAAGGTCTGCAGGTGGATTGGCCCAAACCACTGGCAAAGACCGCGCGCGAGCGGACCCCCCTGTCGGTCCGGGTTGACCCGTTCCAGGGTGAGGGCGTGTCCATCTCGGCCCAGTGGCAGGATCGTCTGGACGCGGAACTCCGTTTTAAAGAAACGGGCTTTGAGGTGGTGTTCGGGTATCTGAATCTGGGGGCACACCACCTGACCAATATCAGCATTGATGCTCTTGAGCTGGAGGACCGGTGGGTTGTGCATACCGACTCGGATCGAGCCCGGGGCAGGGTGGTGTTACCCAAGAAAGCAGGGACAGTAGAGGCGGATTTTGAAACCCTGCGCCTGATGCGCGAGGCCAGTGCAGCGGAGCAAGACACCGAATTTCTTACCCTTGAAGAACAACTGCAGGCGTTCCGGGAACTGGATATGGGGAACTGGCCCGACATTGATGCCAGAATCTCGGACCTCCGGCTGGATGGCGAGTCTGCGGGAAGCTGGCGTTTCAAGCTGCGCCCTGAGCCCTATCGGTTGCGTGTGCAGGAGGTGGAAGGCCGGCTTGGATCCCTGGTGTTGTCCGGCGATATGACCTGGAGCATTGTGGATGACCGGGAAACGACCCGGTTTACTGGTAAGCTGGAGGGCGGGGCCCTTAAGGATCTGGAAGCGCTGACTGGCAGCACCATTCCGATGACCAACGAAGAAACGGCGGTTGAACTGGATCTGGATTGGCCGGGAAGCCCGAACAACATTGCTCTCAGCAAGATAAGCGGCACGGTCAGTGCCCGCCTGGACGACGGCATGATCATGGAGCAGAGCAATTCGGCGCAATTGTTCCGGATCTTCAACCTGCTGAACACTGATACGCTCTGGCGCAGGTTGCGGCTGGACTTCTCGGATCTGTACGAACGGGGCGTCGCCTTTGACGCCATTTCCGGTAAAGCCAACATCATAAATGGCCTGGTGACCATGGATCCGGAACTGCAACTGGTGGGTCCGTCCGGCGCGTTCAAACTCAGTGGCAATACCAACATGGCCGAAGAAACGTTGGATATGCGCCTGGTACTGGTACTACCCGTGACACAGAATCTGCCCCTGGCTGCCATACTGATGGGGGCGAGCGCCCCCATCGGCGGCGCCTTGTTCGTGCTCGATAAAATTCTGGGCGACCCGTTGAGCAAACTGACCAGTGCGACGTACAGTGTCACAGGAACCTGGAGTGATCCGGAAGTGGATCTGCGGGGCGTGTTCGATACCGGTGAGTAAGGAGGCCATGATGGTTCAGGTCGCGGCAATACAAATGGTCAGTACCCATGACATCGATGCCAACCTTGAAGAGGCTCGCAAGCTGCTGGCTGAAGCGGCAGGCGCAGGGGCGAAGGTGGCGGTGTTGCCCGAGAACTTCGCCGTTCTGGCCACCGCCCAGATGCTGGAGTGCGGCCGCCGGGAGGCGAGTAGCGAGCCTGTTATCCGTCGCTTTCTGGCCGAGCAGGCCCGGTCATTGGGGCTCTGGATTGTCGGCGGTTCCCTGCCGTTGGCCAGTCGGCGAGATGGTTCAGAGATAACAGATCGGGTGCGCGCCACCTGTCTGGTGTACAACGATCATGGCGAAGAAGTGGCCCGCTACGACAAGATTCACCTGTTTGACGCCATGGTTGAAGACGCCCACGGCCAGTATCGGGAATCGGATACCTTTGAGCCCGGTGATCAGGCGATTACGGTGGATACGCCGGCCGGACGACTGGGCTTGGCGATCTGTTACGACCTTCGCTTTCCAGAACTGTTCCGGGCCTTGAGAGAGCAGGGCGCCGAATGGGTCTGCCTGCCCAGCGCCTTTACCTGGCAGACGGGCAATGCCCATTGGCATGCCCTGATACGCGCCCGCGCCATTGAAAACCAGGTCTGGGTGGTGGCGCCGGGGCAAGGGGGGCAGAACAGTGGCCGGCGAAGAACCTACGGCCACAGCCTGATCTGCGATCCCTGGGGTAAGGTCGTCAGTGAGTTCGACGAAGGCCCAGGCATGGCTTGCGCCGATCTGGACCTGGAGCAACTGCATCAGTTACGAAGCCGTATGCCCGTGTGGGAGCACCGGCGGCTCTGATTACTGCTCGGCGTCGTCGATCCATTCCCGAAGAGCCCGGAACAGCTTCCGGGCCTGGCCGGTATTCTTACCTTTCTCGACTTCCTTGCGGGCGTTGCGGACCAGATTGCGCAGGTGCTGCACGTCGGCCACTGGGCAGTAATCAATAAACTCTCCTACCACCTTGTCGCCTTCGGAAATCATCCGGTCGCGCCAGCGCTCGGCCAGATGGTGTCGGCGGGTATGCTCTTCGCTGCCGGCGTGGAAGGCGTCGATGGCGCGGCCAATGGCTTCGGGGTCGTCCTCCTGGCGCAACACCTTACCAATGTACTGCAAGTGTCGCCGGCGGGCCTCACGCTGGGGAATCCGGCGTGATTCAATGATCGCCGCTTTCAGGGTCTCGCTGATGCTCAGGGTGGCCAGCTGTTCGTCGTTCAGGTCCAGCATGCGTTTGCCCAGATCCTGAAGCGCGTGCATTTCGCGCTTCAGCTGCGATTTGCTGGGGCCAAGGTCGTCCTGGAATTCGTCGTCAAATTGGTCAGTCATGGTAGGTCACAGGTTGCTCAGGCATAGAAAATGGTGGCCAGTCCCAGGAAGGCCATGAAGCCGACGACGTCGGTTACGGTGGTGAGTATCACACTGCCGGCCAGGGCCGGGTCGATGTTCCGGGATTTCAGGAACAGCGGCAAGACGGTGCCCACCAGCGCCGCCGCCACCAGGTTAATCACCAGTGCCGCCGCGATGATGGCACCAATCAGCCAGTCCTGGAACCAGACCACGGCGGCGGTGGCAACCACCACGGCCCAGAGCAGGCCGTTCAGTACCCCGGACAGAAACTCACGGTTCAGCAGCCAGCCCACGTTGGCGCCGCTGATCTGGCCAACGGCCATGCCCCGGATCACCAGGGTCAGGGTCTGGCTACCGGCAATACCGCCCATGCTGGCCACAATAGGCATCAAAACAGCCAGGGCAACGACCTTGGCGATGGTATCTTCGAACAGACCAATCACCGCGGATGCGGTAAAGGCGGTAATCAGATTGATGCCCAGCCAGACCGCGCGCCGGCGGGTGGTCTTCATCACCGGGGCAAAGGTGTCCTCGTCTTCATCCAGACCGGCCATGCTCATCAGGGAGTGGTCGGCATCCTCACGGATAACGTCGACCACGTCATCGATTGTGATCCGGCCCAGCAGCCTGTTGGTCTCATCCACCACAGGGGCAGAAATCAGGTCGTAGCGTTCGAACAGAGTGGCGACCTTGGTATCGGACAGGGACACGGGAATGGGTTCAATGTCTGTGTCCATCACTTCCCGAACGGTAGCCGCGGGATTGGATACCAGCATCCGGGTAATGGGCAGCATGCCGATAAACTCGTCCCGACGGCTGACCACAATCAGGCTGTCGGTCATCGGGGGCAGGCTGCGGTGACGGCGCAGATAGCGCAACACAACGTCGATGCTGATGTCCGGCCGCACCGTGATGGTGTCGGTGTTCATCAGGCCGCCGGCAGTGTCCTCCGGGTAAGCGAGGACTTCCTCTACCCGCTGACGGTCTTGCTCGTCCATGGTGTCCAGGACTTCCTGGATCACCGTGTCCGGCAATTGCTGAAGCAAGTCGGCCAGGTCATCCGACTCGAAATCTTCCAGAATGTCCGCCAGCTCCTGCGCGTTCAGCTGGCTCAGGAAGTAGCTACGAATATCGTCGCCAAGGTACTGGAGGACTTCCCCTTCCAGCTGCTTGTCGACCAGGTTCCACAGCAGAGCCCGTTGGCGTGGTGGCGAAGATTCCAGAAGGTGAGCAATATCGCTGGGGCTCAGACCGCCATTCAGAATGCGGGCCACCTGCTTGAGGGCACCACTGTCCAGCGCTTCACTGAGTGAGCGAAGGCGTTGGCGGGCCTGGCTTTTTTCCAGAATGTCGGTCATTGAACCACCTGCGATCAGAAAACCTTTGCATTATAGCGGAGTTAGGTGGCACACGTGAGAAAGGATTGTAGGTGAATGACGAAACCGGAGGTTATTCTCCTTCACCAAAATAATCGTTGATCAGGGCAGCCAGCGCGTCGATGGCATCCTGTTCGTCCGGACCATCGGCAACCAGTTCCACTTCGGTACCCTGGCTGGCGGCCAGCATCATCACCTGCATGATGTTCTTGGCGTCTACGTCCCGGCCTTTGCCACGGATTCGCACCTTGCTGTCAAAGTCTGATGCGGTGGCCACAAGCTTTGCCGTAGCCCGCGCATGCAGGCCGAGTTTGTTGATGATGGTGATGGGGCGGCAAATCATAGGCGCTCAGATTTCTCCCCGGGTTTGAAGGTGTGGCAGTTCGGTGTGGCGCACCTGCACATTACGGTAATGATCGCGGAAATAGCGCCCGAGCTGCTCACACACATAAACGGAGCGGTGCTGACCACCGGTGCAACCGATGGAAATGGTCATGTAACTACGATTGCTGTCGGCAAACGAGGGCAGCCAGGTATTCAGGAAGCCAGTGACGTCATCCACCATCTGACGGGTCAGCGGTTCCCGTTCCAGAAATTCGATGACCGGCTGATCAGCGCCGGTGTGTTTGCGCAGGCTGGTGTCCCAGTATGGATTGGGCAGGCAGCGTACGTCGAAGACGTAGTCTGAATCCACCGGCACGCCGTGCTTGAAACCAAAGGACTGGAACAGCAGTGCCAGTTCCTGATCCTTGCGGCCGGCCACGCGCTGCTTGATCATGTCGCGTAGCTCGTACATGGAGAGCCCGGTCGTGTTGACGTAAAGATCGGCCAGCTTTGACAGGGGTTCCAGCAATTGCTTTTCGTTGGTGATTGCCTCCCGCAGCGAAGTCTTGTCATCGCTCAGTGGATGCTTGCGGCGGGTTGCGTGAAAGCGTTGCAGCAGTGACTGTTCGTCGGCATCCAGGAAAATGATTTCAACCTCGACACCGGTCTGCTTCAGTTGCTGGTAGATGGTTTCAAAATTGGCCAGCTCGGCAGACAGGTTCCGGGCATCAATACTGACGGCCATTTTCTTCAGCCGGCCCGGTGCTTCCTGGGTGGCCGCCTCCCGGGTTAGCGGGAACAGCAAGCCAATGGGCAGGTTGTCGATGCAGTAGAATCCCAGGTCTTCCAGCACATGCAGGGCCGTACTCTTGCCGGAACCGGATCGGCCACTGACGATAATCAGCTTCATGGGACTGTTTCTCCTTCAATCTGCCTGGCAGCCTGTCCAGATATCAGGCTGATCTCAGTGATGACTTTCCGCCATACGCTGGTAAAGGGTCGCGGGATCTTCACTCTGGCGCAGCCGGGCGCAGAAAGTGCTGTCATTGAATCGCTCCGCCAGTTGGCTCAGTAACTCCAGGTGTTCACTGGTGGCTTCTTTGGGGACGATCAGGGCAAACACCAGATCTACCGGCTGGTTATCGATAGCATCAAAGTCTACCGGCTCTTCCAGAGTCATCAGTACGCCGATGACGCGGTCCAGGCCTTCCAGTCGGCAGTGGGGGATGGCAATACCCTCACCGATACCGGTGCTACCCAGGCGTTCGCGGGAGACCAGATTGTTGAAGATCTGGGTGTCGCTGAGGATTTCATCCTGAAAGTGAATCCGTTCAGCGATGAACTCCAGCACACGTTTCTTGCTTGAGGCCGGCACCTTACAGAGGGTCAGTTCAGGGGCAAGAATATTGTCGATGGTCAGGGATGGCTCGCTCATGGATCGACTGCATGTCCGTAAAAAAAAGGCTGCGGCCGGTTAGCCCCGCCGCAGCTCGTTTCATGAAACACCCGGTAAGGTTCGCGCTTCAGCGACCGCCGTTACCGTGCATCCGGTCTACGTTCTTTTCTTTGTGCTTGAGGATCTGACGGTCCAGCTTGTCGACCAGAGCGTCGATTGCGGCGTACATGTCCTCATTTTCTGCCTTTGCGTGAATCTCACCACCAATCACGTGCAGCGTGGCTTCCGCCATCTGGCGCACCTTCTCGACCTCCAGGGTGACCTGGCAGTTACTGATGTGGTCGAAGTGACGCTCCAGCTTCTCGAACTTGGTGTTGACGTAATCCTTCAGAGCGGGAGTCAGTTCTACGTGATGGCCTGAAATGTTGAGTTGCATAGGCGTCTCCTGTTGTCATACTGCCGGCGTGCTTGCCGGATTGCGTGCCAGTGCATCTTGCACCGGCGAAAGTTTAAACCAGGCGTTTTCGTTCGTTCGAGGGAGGAATATGCATGGTCTCCCGGTATTTGGCCACGGTACGCCGCGCCACGTTGATTCCCTGTTCCCCTAGCATGGCTGCAATTTTGCTATCGCTCAATGGCTTTTTCGGGGTTTCCTCGGCAATCAGCTTCTTGATCATCGCCCGGATGGCTGTAGACGAGCATTCGCCGCCCTCGGCGGTGCTGACGTGGCTGGAGAAAAAGTACTTCAGCTCGAAAATACCGCGGGGCGTGTGCATGTACTTCTGGGTGGTAACCCGGGAAATCGTGGACTCGTGCATTTCCACCGCCTGGGCAATGTCAGACAGAATCAAAGGCTTCATGGCTTCTTCACCCTGATCCAGGAACCCTTGCTGGTGTTCAACGATGCGGGTGGCCACTTTCAACAGGGTTTCATTCCGGCTCTGCAGGCTCTTGATGAACCACTTCGCCTCTTGCAGCTGGTCGCGCAGGTAGGTGTTATCGGCACTGCTGTCAGCCCGACGGATCAGCGACGCGTAACTTGCATTCACCCGGATACGCGGAGCGATTTCCGGGTTGAGTTCAACCCGCCATCGGCCTTCGTGTTTGCGTACGATAACGTCCGGGATAACGTAATCCGGTTCGGCCCGATCCACGACATCGCCAGGGCGCGGGTTCAGGCTGGTGATCAGGGCCAGTACCTGTTTCAGCTGGTCTTCCTTGAGCCGGCTGCGACGCAACAGCTGTGCGTAGTCCCGGTTGCCAAGCAGATGCAGGAACTGGGTAACCACCAGTCTCGCCTGGCGCAGCCAGGGGGTATCCGGTGGCAGCTGGTTGAGCTGAATCAGCAGGCATTCCTGGAGATCCCGAGCGAACACGCCTGGCGGGTCGAAGTGTTGCAGGCGGTGGAGTACCGCTTCCACTTCGTCCAGTTCCAACGGGTCTTCTTCGGTTTCGTCCAGCAGGCCTGCGTGAATGTCCTCGATATCAGACGTCAGGTAACCGCGCTCATCCACGGCGTCCAGCAGCGCGTGGGCAATGGCCTGATCCCGCTCGCTCAGGGGCGTCAGGTTCAGCTGCCACTCGAGGTGATCCTGCAGGGTTTCGGTGGGCGAGTTACGGGTTTCGAAATCCGATTCGTGCTCGTCTTCGCCCTTGCTGGCCGGAGCCGGGGCAGACTGGTAGATGTCATCCCAGGCGGTATCCACCGGCAGATCATCCGGGATGTTGTCCGGAATGTCGTTCTCGGACGACCAGTCTGGGCCGTTCTCGGTTTCGTCCCAGTCCGGGCTCGCGTCCTGGTGGCTGTCGTCCTGGTTGGCCTCAGAGCTGGAAGCTTCACTGTGCTCGTGCTCTTCGCGCTCGTCGCCTTCAGGTTGCTCATCGTCCTCTGAGGTTTCCAGCATGGGGTTGGACTCCAGCGCCTGCTGGATTTCCTGCTGGAGATCGAGGGTAGAAAGCTGTAGCAGGCGTATGGCCTGCTGCAGCTGGGGCGTCATGGTCAGACTCTGGCCCAGCTTAAGCTGTAATGAGGCTTTCATAACCATGGCTCAAGATCCATAACTCATGGGCATCCCGGTTGTTGCTTTGCCGGCGCACAGGCCGAAAAAAATGTTGTACGCTGGTTACTTGCCATTGTCTGTGAACAGTATAAGCAAGTTTTTTGCCGAGTTTACTTGCTACAGATCATCAAAACAATCAGACCTCGGATAAACCCTGTTTTATCAGGTCAGAGCCGGAACTCATCACCCAGATACACTTCTTTCACCTGCTGGTTTGCCAGAATGGCTTCGGCATTGCCGGAGGCGATGATGTGGCCGCCGGAAACGATGTAGGCATTCTCGCAGATGTCGAGGGTTTCCCGAACGTTATGGTCGGTAATCAATACGCCAATGCCTTTATCCCGCAGGTGCCGGATAATGTGCTTGATGTCACTGACGGAGATAGGGTCTACGCCCGCGAAGGGTTCGTCCAGCAGGATAAACGCGGGCTCCATGGCCAGCGCCCGGGCGATTTCAACCCTGCGGCGTTCGCCGCCGGATAGCGCCATACCCACGCTGTCACGGATGTGAGTAATATGAAACTCTTCCAGCAACTCTTCCAGCTTGGCTTCCCGTTCCGCCCGACTCATGCCTTTGCGGGTTTCGAGGATGGCCGTGATGTTGTCCCGCACGGTCAGTTTGCGAAACACGGAGGCCTCCTGGGGCAGGTAACCGATGCCCTTGCGGGCGCGCCCATGCATTGGCAGCGGGGTGATGTCCTGGGTGTCGATGGTGATCCGGCCGTGATCCGCAGGCACCAGGCCCACGATCATGTAGAAGCAGGTGGTCTTGCCGGCGCCGTTGGGGCCGAGCAGGCCGACAATCTCGCCGGAGCGAATTTCCAGAGAAACGTCCAGCACCACTTTTTTCTGCTTGTAGCTTTTTGCCAGATTACTGGCCCTGAGAACTGCCATCCGAACCTTTCCCGTCACTGGATTGAGCTGAATTACGAGGCTGAATCACCATTTCCACCCGGCCGGAGCCGCCGTCGGATGGCGTGCCGCCTTCCGCAGTAACAACGCGGCGAACGGTGTCGTAGTGGATGAC
The DNA here is from genome assembly GCF_000475315.1 of Marinobacter sp. EN3. Classification (NCBI taxonomy): domain Bacteria; kingdom Pseudomonadati; phylum Pseudomonadota; class Gammaproteobacteria; order Pseudomonadales; family Marinobacteraceae; genus Marinobacter; species Marinobacter sp. EN3. The sequence continues at coordinate 35,852 of NZ_AXCC01000025.1, read as the reverse complement.
GTCGCCCCGGAATACGTTGCCGTCTTGTTCAATAACGGCCTGGCGTTCAAAAATAACCAGGTTTTCATCGCCAGACCAGGTGATGTTCAGGGCCTTGGCATCGGTCGTGCCTTCGCCTTCCTGGCCGGGTTGCCGGTAATGGGCGGGGTTGCCGGCGGCTTCAATCCGGCTGACACCCTGTTGGTTGCGGTAAAGTACCACCCGATCCGCGTCCAGTCGGGTTTCGCCCTGAATCAGTTCGACAGCGCCGGTGTAAACGGCCGTTCCGGCGCTTTCATCCAGGCGGGCCGAATCGGCACTGACCTTTATGGGGATGTCGGAATCCAGGTTGAATGCCGATACAGGGCCGGCCAGCAATGCCATGGCCAGAATCACTGGCCGGCAGAAAGATCGTTTACCTGACGGTTTCATATTGTCCCTCTACCCGGGAGTTGAGTTCGAGAATGCGTTCGTCGATCCAGGCTTTCATGCCGGTGGAGCGGGTGACGCCGAAAGGCTCGGTGATGGTCACCGGCTGGTCGGTGTAGACGGTGCCTTCGCTGTTGTCCAGGGTCAGTGCCTCGGTTTCAAGAACGGCTTCGCGGCCCTCGGACTGTCGGGTCAATCGGACGTCCCCCATAAGCTCCAGCTTTTCATTGTTCTGCAGAAGGCTACCTTCATTGGACTCGACGAGCCAAGGGTCGGGGCTGCCCTCACTGAAAAGCCGGGCTCTCGGCGTGTCCAGATGAGCCGTGCCGGTTTCTTCAAACTGTTCAATTCTGGGGCTTGTTAGATCAATCTGGAGGTTGCCTTGTTCATCCCATGCACGGTATTGGCCGCCCACCACAAAGCCGTCGGGTTCTGCGGGCCCCCGCAGGTCGCTGGCGGCATTCCGTGAGCTGACAGGCTCGTCGCTTTGCCACAGCAAAAAAACGGTTGCTGTTACGGTGGCGGCAAGGGCCAGGGCTGTAATCCGCCGTTTGCCACGATCGCCGAAAAGCCGCTCGGTGATCATGCTGGCTCGTCCAGATAGGGGGCAAGAGTGTTGTCCAGATGCCCTTGAGCCCAGAGCAGGAGATCGCAGGCCTCGCGCACAGCGCCCTGTCCACCGTGGCTGCGGGTACAGTAGTCGGCGTGTTGCTGAACCAGCCAGTAGCCGTTGGGTACCGTGATGCCAAGGCCGGCAAAACGCAGCGCAGGCAGGTCGGGCAGGTCGTCGCCCATATAGGCAATCTGTTCCGGCTTAAGGTTCATATCCCGGATCAATTCCAGCAATGCGATTTTTTTGTCTTCGCGACCCTGCATCAGGTGCGGGATGCCCAGATCCGACATCCGCTTTTCCGTGAGGGGCGAGCGCCGTCCGGTAATCACCGCCACGGTGATGCCTGCCTGCATCAGTTGTTTCAGGCCCAGGCCGTCAAGAATGTTGAAGGCCTTGAGTTCATCGCCGCTGGCACTGAAATAGAGGCGGCCATCGCTCATAATGCCGTCCACGTCCAGGGCGATCAGGCGAATGTCCGAGGCTTTGGCCTTCAGGGCTGCGTCCCAGTGGGTTTGTAACGGATGCGCTGTCTGAGTCATCAAATCACTCCGGCCCGCAGCAGGTCGTGCATATTAATAGCGCCCACCAGGGTGCCGTTTGCGTCGGTAACCGGCAAGGCGTTGATCTTCATTTCTTCCATGATATTCAAGGCTTCTGCCGCCAGGTGGTCTGCCCGGATGGTTTTGCCGTTGCGGGTCATCACGTCCTGGATGGGGGTAGTGTGCACATCCACGGATTTGTCCAGGGTCCGGCGCAGGTCGCCGTCGGTGAAGATGCCCGTCAGGGTGCCGGCGGCATTAACGACCGTGGTCATACCCAGGCCCTTGCGGGTTATTTCCAGCAGTGCCCCGCTCAGGGTTGTGCCCTCGGCAACCTGAGGAATCTGGTCACCGGTATGCATGATGTCGGATACCCGCAGCAGCAAACGGCGTCCGAGGCTGCCGCCAGGGTGGGAAAACGCAAAATCCTCGGCGCTGAATCCCCGGGCTTCAAGCAGCGCCACGGCCAGGGCATCGCCCATGACCAGGGTGGCGGTTGTGCTGGAGGTGGGTGCCAGGCCCAGCGGGCAGGCTTCAATGGCCACGCTGACATCCAGGTTGGCAACGGCCTCTTGTGCCAGTACCGAATCGGGTTTGCCGGTCATGCTGATCAATGGCGCGCCCATGCGCTTGATCAGGGGGAGAATGGTGACCACTTCGCTGGTGCTGCCGCTGTTGGAAATGGCGATGACCACATCCTGGGGTGTTATCATACCCAGGTCGCCGTGGCTGGCTTCGCCTGGATGAACAAAAAAGGCGGGCGTGCCCGTGCTGGCGAGCGTGGCGGCTATCTTGTTGCCGATGTGCCCCGATTTGCCCATGCCTGTCACCACAACCCGGCCTTTGCAGGCCATGATGACCTCGCAGGCGCGGCTGAAATCATCGTTTATACGGCTTTCCAGCGCTTCAATGGCTTCGCGCTCGATGCGGATTGCCCGTAGGGCCGAGTTGCAAAAGTCCTGGGTGTTGAAGGTATTTGATTCGGTCATGTCGGCTGGCTGTCTGCTCGATCTGGGATTTGAGGCCGAAGTATATCACTTCTGGTGCCCCCGGCTCGCCTGCATCAGGGATTCTGATCATTGCCATCAAGACATTTTACGTTGCTTTAATTGAGGTCTGGGAGAGCTTGTCATAATGTAGGCGCTCCTTGAAAGGGATGGATTATGGAGTCATCTGCGTACATAACACTTAGGGATGTGGTGTTTTCCCGTTCCGGGCGCCGGATTTTTGATGGAATCAGTCTGGATATTCCCAAAGGGAAGGTGACTGCCATCATGGGGCCCAGTGGTACCGGTAAAACCACGCTCCTCAGGCTCATCGGAGGTCAGCTTCGCCCGGATTCCGGCCAGGTGAGTGTGGCAGGCCATGACGTGCCCCGGCTAAAGCGCAAGGCGCTTTACCAGCTGCGCGAAAAAATGGGCATGCTGTTCCAGAGTGGCGCGCTGTTTACCGATCTCAGTGTCTACGAGAATGTCGCTTTCCCGCTGCGTGTGCACACGTCGTTACCCGAAGATATGATCCGGGACATTGTTCTGATGAAGCTGGAGGCGGTGGGCTTGCGTGGTGCCAGAGAGCTGATGCCCTCAGAGTTGTCCGGTGGCATGACCCGGCGCGTCGCTCTGGCCCGCAGTATCGCACTCGACCCGGAGTTGATCATGTATGACGAGCCCTTTGCCGGGCAGGATCCGATTGCCATGGGCGTGCTGGTCAAGCTGATCCGGGATCTCAACAGTTCCATGGGGCTAACCAGCGTTCTGGTGTCGCACGACGTGCCTGAATCCCTGAGTATTTGCCATTACGCCTGCATTATTGCCGACGGCAAGGTGATCGGTGAGGGCACTCCCGAGGAGCTGCGGGCACATCCGTCTGAGCGGGTTCAGCAGTTTCTTGAAGGGCAGCCTGATGGCCCGGTGCCGTTCCATTACCCGAGTGGCGATGCGGCGGCTGATTTTGGTGTGGGAGGGCGGTCTTCATGATGGATCGTATTGCCGGCCTGGGGCGGCTCGGGCTCGCGATCATCGCCTCCTTCGGTCGTTCCGGGCAGTTTCTTTTCGGCGTGCTGGCCGGCGTCCCCAGGCCTGCAACAGGTTTTCCCCTGCTGGTCAAACAGCTTTACGCAGTCGGCGTGTTGTCGCTGGCGATTGTGGTGGTGTCTGGCTTGTTCATCGGGATGGTGTTGGGGCTTCAGGGCTATACCATTCTCAGCGATTACGGCTCGGAGTCGGCGATTGGTCAGATGATTGCGCTCACGCTGGTGCGCGAACTGGGGCCGGTAGTGACGGCCCTGCTGTTCGCGGGTCGCGCGGGCTCCGCCCTGACGGCAGAGATCGGCTTGATGAAGGCGACGGAACAGCTCTCCAGTATGGAAATGATGGGGGTGGATCCATTGCGCCGGGTCGTTGCACCGAGACTTTGGGCCGGTTTTCTCGCCATGCCGGTACTTGCCATGATTTTCTCGGTAGTGGGGATCTGGGGCGGCATGCTGGTTGGTGTGGAATGGCTGGGCGTGTTTGAGGGTTCCTTCTGGGGCAACATGCAGTCCTCCGTCGATTTTGTGGATGACGTGCTTAACGGCTTTATCAAGAGTGTGGTGTTCGGGTTCGTGTGTGCCTGGATTGCGGTCTACCAGGGCTATGACTGCGTGCCCACCTCTGTTGGTATCAGTTCGGCGACCACCAAAACCGTGGTCTACTCATCGCTGGCAGTGCTCGGTCTCGATTTCGTACTGACTGCCGTCATGTTCGGTGATTTTTAACAGGATTCAGGGAGCCTTTCATGGCACAAAGAAGCACAGAAATCATTGTTGGGCTGTTCATGATTGCCGGTTTGGCCGCGCTCATGTTTCTGGCGCTGCAGGTGAGTGGCCTGTCGCCGAAATCCGCGGAGCAGACCTATACGCTGTATGCCAATTTCAACGATACCGGTGGCTTGACGCCCCGAGGCAAGGTTTCCATGGCTGGTGTCACTGTCGGTACCATCGAATCCATTACCCTGGACAGGGACACTTTCCAGGCGCGCGTAACCATGTCTATCCATGCTGAGGTTGATAACATCCCGGCCGACAGTGCAGCAGTAATACGTACATCCGGACTGCTGGGTGAGCAGTACATTGATATATCGATTGGCGGGGACCTGGAGTCGCTGAACGCGGGGGATACCTTTTATTCCACCCAGTCCGCCATGAATCTGGAACGGCTGATCAGTAACTTTGCCTCCGGCCGCTGAGCCAGAGCCATGCACAGGAGAAACTAATGAGTGTCCTGAAACACCGTTTGACGTTGATGATTGCCATGGTCGCCCTGATGGTGGGCCAGGTCTGGGCCGGCCCGGAGGAGGATCTGAAGCGTTACGTGGACGAGAATACCCAGAAGCTGGTGCAGAAGCTCAATGCCGAGAAAGGGTTGTACGAAAAGGACCCTGAGGCGTTTTATGCCAGCATGGATGAAACCCTTCAGGAGTTTGTCGATTTTCGCCGGATTGCTGCCCGGGTGATGGGTCGATATGCCCGCCAGACCACGCCAGAGCAGCGGGATGCTTTTGTCGAGAAGTTCAAGCGCAGCCTGTTTGACAGTTATGCCCAGGCCCTGGTTTCTGCGGAAGATTTCGAGATCATCGTCAAGGAAGCCACCATCCTTCCTCAGAATGAGGATCGCGCTTCGGTAGAAATGGAGTTGATCAGTGCCTCCGGCAACCGTTATCCGGTCACTTACTCAATGTACCGGACAGGTGACGACCGCTGGATGATGGAAAACGTCATCGTAGAGGGCGTGAACATCGGCCTTGCCTTCCGGGATCGCTTTGCCCAGGAAATGGAAGAGAATCGCGGCCAGGTTCAGGCGGTCATTGACGGCTGGGGTGACGCGGTTGAGGCCCTGAATCTGGACGAGCAGGTGGATCGTTCATGAGTGATCGGTTGCCGGGCATCGTCCGGAACGGCAAAACTCTTTGCGTAACCGGCGATGTCGATGCCGACACGGTCCTGGCGTTGCGCAAGCAGGGCGAACAGGAAATACGGCAGGCCGATGGGACGCTTGAGGTTGATCTGTCCGGGCTTGGCACCGCGCACAGTGTGGTGCTTTCGATGCTTTTGTGTTGGCAGCGTCTGGCGCTAAGCCGACATTGCCATCTCTCCTTCACAGGCGCCAGTGAGCGACTTCGTTCTCTGGCCGCACTCAGTAATCTTCAGGATCAGATTCCCGGATTTGCCGAGCACAGCTGACCGGCGCCCGGGAATTGGTTACAATTCCGCCCCTGATTTCAACTTAGTCGAGGAATCCTTATGGACGCCGCCCAGGTTACCGAACTTGTCAAAGAAGCCCTGCCCGGTTGCGAGGTTCAGGTACAGGTTGATGGCAACCACTATCTTGTTGTGGTGGTGGGTGACGTATTTGAGGGACTGCCCACCATCAAACGGCAGCAAATGATCAACAAGGTGCTATTCCAGCATGTCATGGACGGCACCATTCACGCCCTTCACCCGAAAGCCTTTACCCCGAGCGAGTGGGCCGATCAGCAGGCCGGCGCCTGAACCGAACAGGATAATTACCGTGGACAAACTATTGATCAGGGGTCGAAAGCCCCTGGATGGCGAAATTCGCATTTCCGGTGCCAAGAACGCGGCCCTGCCCATTCTGGCGGCGACACTGCTGGCGGATGAGCCGGTCACCGTCGGCAACCTGCCGCATCTGAACGATATTACCACCATGATCGAGCTGCTCGGTCGCATGGGGGTGGAGCTGCTCATTGACGAAAAGATGAGTGTTGAAGTGCACGCCAACACCATCAAGCACTTCCATGCACCGTACGAGCTGGTAAAGACCATGCGCGCCTCCATACTGGTGCTTGGCCCGCTGGTGGCACATTTTGGCGAAGCCGAAGTCTCCCTGCCGGGTGGCTGTGCCATCGGTACCCGACCGGTTAACCTGCACATCCACGGTCTGGAAATGATGGGTGCCGACATAAAGGTGGAGAATGGCTACATCAAGGCCAAGACCAATGGCCGGCTGAAGGGCGCCCACATTTTCCTGGATACGGTCACCGTAACGGGTACCGAAAACCTGATGATGGCCGCTGCGCTGGCCGAGGGTAAAACCATCCTCGAAAATGCGGCCCGCGAGCCGGAAGTGGTGGATCTGGCCGAGTGCCTGATCGCCATGGGCGCCGATATCAAAGGCCACGGTACCGCGACCATTGAAATCAATGGTGTGGAGCGCCTGCACGGATGCCACTACAACGTGTTGCCTGACCGGATTGAGACCGGAACCTATCTGGTGGCGGCGGCTGCGACCGGTGGCCGGGTGAAAGTAAAAGATACCCGGGAAGATATTCTGGAAGCGGTGCTGCTCAAGCTGGAAGAGGCGGGGGCGCACATCACTACCGGCCCGGACTGGATTGAACTGGACATGAAGGGCAAGCGGCCCAAGGCTGTCAGCCTGCGGACTGCGCCGTATCCGGCGTTCCCAACGGATATGCAGGCTCAGTTTGCGGCCATGAATGCGGTCGCCGAGGGTTCCGGAACCATCGTCGAAACCGTATTTGAAAACCGCTTCATGCACTTGCAGGAACTGATCCGGATGGGCGCAGACATTACCCTTGAAGGTAACGCTGCCATCATCAAGGGTGTTGAGCACCTGACCGGTGCTCCGGTGATGGCAACTGATCTGCGGGCCTCAGCCAGTCTCGTGATCGCCGGTCTGATGGCAGACGGCGATACCATTGTCGACCGCATTTACCATATTGACCGCGGTTACGAGTGCATTGAAGAGAAATTGCAGCTGTTGGGTGCCAGCATCCGCCGTCTGCCAGCCTGAATTTGACCAACGGGAACCCGGAAGGATACATGACAGATTCCATCACCATCGCCTTGTCGAAGGGTCGCATTCTGGAAGAAACCTTGCCGCTGCTGGCGGAAGCGGGCATTGAGCTTGTCGACGACGTGAAAAAGTCCCGCAAGCTGGTGTTTCCCACCACCGACCCGAACGTGCGGATTCTGATCATCCGGGCGACCGATGTGCCCACATATGTTCAATACGGTGGCGCCGATCTGGGCGTTACAGGTAAGGATGTTCTGATGGAGCACGGTGGCGACGGCCTCTACGAACCGCTTGATCTGAACATCTCCCGTTGCCGGTTGATGACCGCAGGCAAAAAAGGCGAGCAGCCACCGGCAGGCAGGATTCGTGTTGCCACCAAATTCGTCAACCTGGCCCGGCGCTACTATGCGGCTCAGGGCCGGCAGGCCGATATCATCAAGCTCTACGGGGCAATGGAGCTGGCACCGATCCTGAATCTGGCCGATGAGATTGTTGATATCGTGGATACCGGCAATACCCTCAAGGCCAACGGGCTGGAGCCAAGAGAACTGATTGACCACATCAGTAGCCGACTGGTGGTTAACCGGGCCTCCATGAAGATGAAACACGGCCAGATAAACCCCATAATCGAGAAGATGTCCGCGGCCGTTGAACGACGCCGCGATTCGTAGTGTTACTCCAAGACAGGATCTGAAAAATGACCGACAGAATCACCAGACTGAACACCACCCAGAGCGACTTTGACAGTGCGCTGGCCCAGCTGCTGGCCTGGGACGACAGTGTGGATCATCAGGTGAATGAGTCGGTTCGGCATATCCTGCACGAGGTGAAGACCCGGGGCGATGCGGCAGTGCTGGAGTTTACGGCCAAGTTTGATCGCCTGGACGTTGGCTCCATGGCTGAGCTGGAAATGGATAAAAGCCGTTTGCAGGCAGCATTGGACCGAATTCCCCAGGATCAGCGTGAGGGTCTGGAAAAAGCGGCGGAACGCATCCGTGACTACCACGAACGCCAGAATCAGCAATCCTGGCAATACCAGGACGAAGACGGAACCGTGCTGGGCCAGAAGGTAACGCCGCTGGATCGCGCCGGTCTGTACGTGCCGGGTGGCAAGGCGGCCTATCCTTCGTCGGTACTGATGAATGCGATTCCGGCCAAAGTCGCTGGTGTCTCTGAAGTTATCATGGTGGTGCCGACCCCGGATGGTGTGGTGAATGACATGGTGCTGGCAGCGGCCGCCATTGCCGGGGTAGACCGCGTGTTTACTATCGGTGGCGCCCAGGCCGTGGCTGCGCTGGCCTATGGCACGGACACCGTGCCCTCTGTCGACAAGATCGTCGGCCCCGGTAACATCTTCGTGGCCACCGCCAAGCGCGAAGTATTCGGAGTTGTCGGTATCGACATGATTGCCGGCCCTTCGGAGATACTGGTGATCTGTGACGGCAAGACCGACCCGGACTGGATCGCCATGGACCTGTTTTCTCAGGCCGAACACGACGAGCAGGCCCAGAGCATTCTGGTCAGCCCGGACGCAGACTTCCTGGATGCGGTGGAAGCCAGTATCAACAAGCTGCTGCCGACCATGGAGCGAGAAGAAATTATCCGCACCTCCATGCTGGGACGGGGTGCACTGATTCAGGTGGCAGATCTGAAAGAAGCCGCAGAAGTGAGTAATCGGATTGCGCCGGAGCACCTGGAGCTCTCAGTGGAAGACCCGCAGGCCATGCTCGACGACATCCGCCACGCCGGCGCGATTTTCATGGGCAGGCACACGGCCGAAGCCCTGGGTGACTATTGCGCAGGCCCGAATCACGTTTTGCCAACCAGCGGCACCGCACGATTCAGTTCACCTCTGGGTGTGTACGATTTCCAGAAGCGCTCTTCCCTTATTGGCTTTACCGCTCAGGGCGCCGATCGTATGGGGCGGGTGGCATCGGTTCTGGCTCGTGGCGAAGGTCTGACTGCACACGCACGTTCAGCGGAGTACCGGATCAATGAGTAAGTACTGGAGCGACCTGGTCAGTGAACTCAAGCCCTACGTGCCGGGTGAACAGCCGAAAATGGCCGATCTGGTGAAGCTGAACACCAATGAAAACCCGTTCGGCCCATCGCCAAAAGTGATTGAAGCCATTCAGAGAGAGTTAAATGACAGCCTGCGCCTGTATCCGGACCCGGAAGGCCAGGCCCTGAAAGATGCCATTGCCGAATACCACGTGGATTTTGGAATCAACCCCAAACAGGTGTTTGTTGGCAACGGCTCCGATGAAGTGCTGGCGCATATCTTTCAGGGGCTACTGAAACACGACAAGCCGATCCTGTTTCCGGACATCAGCTATAGCTTCTACCCTGTGTATTGTGGCTTGTTCCAGATCGAGAGTGCGGTTATTCCGCTGACCGACAGCTTCGAGATCGATCCGAACGACTACAAGCGTGACAACGGCGGCATTATCTTCCCGAACCCGAATGCGCCGACGGGACGCTACCTCGGACTTGGGCACGTAGAGGATATCCTGCAGGCCAACCCGGATAGCGTGGTAGTGGTTGATGAAGCCTATGTTGATTTCGGTGGCGAGACGGCGATTCGTCTGGTGAACCAGTACCCGAACCTGTTGGTTTGCCAAACTCTATCCAAGGCCAGGTCCTTGGCCGGCTTGAGAGTTGGTTTTGCTGTGGGCAACGAGGAGCTGATAGAAGCTCTGAACCGCGTCAAAGACAGCTTCAATTCCTATCCGCTGGACCGTCTGGCTCTGGCTGGTGCCGTGGCTGCGTTTGAGGACAAGCAGTGGTTCGAGGATTCCTGCAGTGGCGTGATCCGCGAGCGCGAGCGGGTGACCAGGGAGTTGGAAACTCTGGGTTTTGAGGTGTTGCCATCCAAGGCAAACTTTGTTTTTGCCCGCCATCCCGGCCATGAAGGCGCTGCGATTGCGGCGAAGCTTCGGGAGCAGGGCATTATTGTCCGGCATTTCAATAAGCCAAGAATCAGCGATTTTCTGCGTATCACGATTGGTACCAGTGACCAGAACAATGCACTGATAAAAGGCCTGGATGCGCTGTAGTCTAATATCTATGTAGAACGAGGAATCGGCGCGCAACAGCGTTGATTGCGAGGTGCAGGACAGCCCTTCCAAAAATTTCGGAGGCCATGGATGGCCGGAGAGAAGCGCACATGGATGTGCTTGTAGCGGTTTTTGGAAGGGCTGTCCTGTACCTTGCACCACTCCCAAGCTTCCTGCGCCGTTCCGATCTGAAACACATTACAGATGGGGCGTTGAAAAGTATGGCCAATCGAAACGAGATCCTTGCCAAAATCAATGAGTGGCTCCAGCCTGAAAATTTCCAGGATTACTGCCCGAATGGCCTCCAGGTTGAAGGTAACGAGCAGGTTACGACCCTTGTTACCGGTGTAACGGCCAGCCAGGCACTGATCGACGCAGCAGTCGCACAAAACGCAGACATGATCCTTGTCCACCACGGCTACTTCTGGAAAGGCGAAGATCAGGCCATCCGTGGCATGAAGAAAAACCGGATCAAGCAGTTGCTGGACAACGACATCAACCTCGTCGCCTACCATCTGCCACTGGACGATCATCCGGAGTATGGCAACAACCGGCAACTGGCGGAAGTGCTCGGAATCCAGAATCCGAGGCCGCTGGGGGGGCTGGTCTGGCAGGGTGAGTTGCCGGAGCCCTTGTCAGTGGAAAAGTTTGAGTTAGAGATGGCTCGGGCTCTGCACAGGCAGCCGTTGCACGTTGGTGCCGGGGCAGACAAAATCAAAACCGTCGCCTGGTGTACGGGCGCCGCTCAGGGCTTTATCAACGTTGCTTTGGAGGCGGGCGTAGACGCCTACATCAGCGGTGAAATCTCGGAGCCGACAACTCATACCGCCCGGGAATGCGGCATTCATTACTTTGCGGCGGGCCATCACGCGACAGAGCGTTATGGAGTGCAGGCGTTAGGGGCGGCGATTGCTGAGGCGTTTGGTGTTACACACCGTTTCATCGATTGTGATAATCCGGTATGAAGATCGTTGTCAGGCTGCGCGTGGCGCAGCCTCTGATTTCGAATCAAGCCGGGCGCTTCTCGCCCTTGTCCAGGCCATAGTCCTCGGCAAGCGTGCCTTTGGCCTCAGGGTCGGCCTTGGGTGCATAATCTCTGGGCGGCTCTGAAGGCTCGCCATCACTGCCATGCTCCAGTCTGCCCTTGGATTCCTGGTCCAGCTCTTCCATCCAGTCTTCGTCATTGCACAGACGGTTGGCGCCCCGGGCCATATGCTGGTTCACATCCCGGTAGGCGTCGTTGAACCGGCGCAACAAGTGCGCGGATTCCATAAAGTGTTCGTTCACCTGGGCCTGATAGCGCGTAAACTCGCTGCGCAGCTCTTCAATCTGCTGCTCCGCCCGGCGCTGCCGCAACGTTGCTCCCTGGCCGGAACGGCCAACCAGAATCCCGATGACAATGCCAACTACCAACGCGGCAACTGCCGCCAGAATCAGGTTTGTCATATGAAAATCGTCCTTATATTGCCTGGAAGTGAGCCAATCCCCGTAAACGGAGTATAACGCCCCAAACCGATTGAGCCCATGCTGAAACACTGAGCCAATCGTCGTATTGCCCCGAGAGCCGCCCGGCGTGGCGAAAAAACGCGAAATAGGCGACAATACCGCGCCGATTTTTCACTCGACTCAACTATTCAGGAAGCCTGATGACTGCAGCCACGTCCTCCGATACCGTTGCGAACCTGACCCCTTGGGAGCGTTACCAAAAGGATCTTGAACGCCCGGATTTTCACAAGGACCCCGCCCAGGTCGATGCGGTGCAACGCCTGCAGGCACTGTACGATAAATTGGTGGCTGCTGAAAACGAGCGCAACAAAGGGTTGGCCAAACTGCGCCGCAAACTCAAGAAGGGCCGGGAAGAGCCGGTTAAAGGCCTGTATTTCTGGGGCGGCGTTGGCCGGGGTAAAACCTATCTGATGGACACCTTTTTTGAGTCGCTGCCGTTCGAGCGCAAGATGCGGGTGCACTTCCACCGTTTTATGCAGCGCGTTCACAACGAGTTAAAGGCTTTGAAGGGGGAGAAAAACCCTCTTGAGATGGTGGCTAAAAAGTTTGCGGACGAGACCCGTGTCATCTGTTTCGACGAGTTCTTTGTTTCCGACATTGGCGATGCCATGATCCTTGCCACGCTGATGGATGGCCTTTTTGGTCGTGGGGTTACCTTGGTGTGTACGTCCAATATCGTCCCCGATGGCCTGTATAAAGATGGCCTCCAGCGCGCCCGGTTCCTGCCTGCCATTGAGCTGGTAAAGAAGTACACCGATGTGGTGAATGTGGATGGCGGCGTGGACTATCGCCTGCGTACCCTGGAGCAGGCAGAGCTTTATCACTGTCCGCTGGATGATGAGGCGGATATCAGCTTGCGGAACAGTTTCGACGCCCTGGCCGTCGAAGCGGCAAAGCACAGTAAAACCATGGAAATCAACGGCCGCAAGATTCCGGCCCAGGCCCACGCAGACGATGTGGTCTGGTTTGACTTCAAAGACGTGTGTGACGGCCCCCGAAGCCAGAACGATTACATCGAAATGGCGCGCCAGTTCCACGCCATTATCGTCAGCAATGTACCGGTGCTTGGTGGCGACAAGGACGACCAGGCGCGCCGTTTTATCAACATGATCGATGAGTTCTACGACCGCAACGTCAAGGTCATTATCTCCGCTGCGGCGCCCATCACCGAGCTCTATTCGGGCGGGCGCCTGAGCTTTGAATTCGAGCGCACGGAATCCCGGTTGCTGGAAATGCAATCCCAGGAGTATCTCGAAGCGCCCCACAAACCATAACCAGAACCAAAAAGAACCAACAGAGAGGTCACAGCATGAGTCAGGACAACGTTGTCATCGTGAGCGGTGTTCGCACCCCCATGGGTGGTTTTATGGGTAGTCTTGCCCCGGTTTCCGCGCCGGAACTGGGCGCAATTGCCATCGCTGAGGCGGTGAAGCGCGCCGGCCTGCAGCCTGCCGATATTCAGGAAGTCATTATGGGTAACGTGCTGCCAGCTGGCCTGAAACAGGGGCCCGCTCGCCAGGCCATGCGCAAGGCGGGACTGCCAGACAGTACTGGCGCCACCACCATAAACAAGCTTTGTGGCTCCGGCATGAAAGCCACAATGTTCGCCCATGACCTGATCAAAGCCGGCTCAAACGACATTATGGTAGCCGGTGGCATGGAGAGTATGTCCAACGCGCCTCACATTTTGCTGGGCGCCCGCCAGGGCTACCGCATGGGGCCAGGGCAGGCGCCCCAGGATCATATGTTCCTGGATGGCCTCGAAGACGCCGAGACCGGCCGTTTGATGGGATCTTTCGCCCAGGAAATGGCGGACAAGAAAGGCTATACCCGGGAAGAAATGGACGAGTACGCCATTCTGTCCCTTACCCGCGCCAAGAAAGCCATTGAAGAAGGCGCCCTGAAAGACGAAATCATCCCGGTTACCGTCAAGACCCGCAAAGGCGACGTTCTCGTAGAGGATGACGAGCAGCCCCACGCAGCCAATATCGAAAAAATTCCGACCCTGCGCCCGGCCTTTGCCAAGGATGGAACCGTAACCGCAGCCAACTCTTCGTCTATCTCCGACGGCGCCTCAGCACTGGTGCTGATGCGTGAATCCGAAGCCGAAAAGCGTGGCCTCAAGCCCCTGGCGCGGATCGTCGCCCATAGCACCCAGTCCCAGCATCCCAGCGAGTTCACCTGTGCGCCGGTGGGCGCGATCCAGACGCTTTTTGAGAAAACTGGCTGGACCAAGGATGACGTCGACCTTTACGAGATCAACGAAGCTTTCGCCATGGTGGCCATGATGCCTATCAAAGAGCTGGGCCTGGATCCGGACAAAGTCAATATTCACGGTGGCGCCTGTGCCCAGGGGCATCCGGTTGGATCTACCGGTTCCCGTCTTCTGGTTACCCTGATGCATGCCCTCAAGCGCTATGGCAAGAAGAAGGGCGTCGCTGCACTGTGTATCGGCGGTGGCGAGGCCACAGCAATGGCGATTGAAATGCTGTAAGACGACAGGTGGTTGCACTCCTGAATCTTGTCTATAGTGAGGGAGTGCGAGCCCCGGCTGAACAGAGAGTGACAGCAAAATCATACTTTTGACTGATCAAAGCCCCCGAAAGGCTTAGCTATAGTGCAATCATCACGGCACTGTGTGTACAGCCGTCAGGACATCTAACACCAGAACAATCGAGCAGCGACTCAGAACAACAACGGAGTAGCCTTCCAATGACAAGAAAAACTCAACCGTGGCAGCGTTGGACCAAGTTACCACTTGCCGTAGCCATAGCCGCCGGTGTGTCCGGCCAGGCAGCAGCATACTCGTTCTACATGGGTGATGTTGAGGCTCAGTTCAATACCACGCTAAGTGCGGGTATTGGCTGGCGAGTCCAGGATGCAGATAAGCGTTTGATTGCTCAGGGTAACCTCGGCCCCGAATACGCTCCTGTCCAGTTTGGGGGTGATCCCGAATTTTCCAATATCGGTGCATCCACGAATAACTACGATGATGGCAATTTGAACTTTGAGAAAGGTGACACCTACTCCAAAGTTGTAAAGGGTAACAGCGAACTTTTTCTCGATTATTCAGTAGATAGTCAGTTCCTGACGCGGGTTGGTGGTTTGCTCCGTGGTCGCTACTGGTATGATTTTGAACTCAAAGATGAAAACCGCGCTGTTGATCCGGTGGGCCAGCGGCGGCAACTGAGTGCTGATGGTCAGGACAATGCTTCTGGCGGTGAGATTCTCGACGCTTATGTGTTTTCTGATTGGTATTTCGGTAATGTCCCAGTTAGCGCCCGCTATGGCAAACAGGTGGTATCCTGGGGCGAAAGCACCTTCATTCAAGGTGGTATCAATACGATAAACCCGATTGATGTACCGGCCTTCAGGGCGCCAGGTGCGGAGTTGAAGGACGCTTTGCTGCCAGTTGAGATGTTTTACATTTCTGCGGGCGTTACCGAAAACGTCACTATTGAGGCTTTTGTGCAGACGGACTGGGAAAAGGTTCGCATAGATGACTGCGGTACCTTTTTCTCCACAAATGATTTCGTAGCTGATGGCTGTGGTCCGATTCTCCTTGCCGGTCAGTTGTCAGACAGTCAAGCTTATGAGCAGGGTTTCATTGCGCCACGTCTCGGGGATCGTGAGGCAGATTCGAAGGACCAGTTTGGTGTTGCGCTGCGATGGTATGTACCTGCACTTAATGATTCCGAGCTGGGCTTCTACTACATCAAGTACAACAGTCGACTTCCCTACATCAGTGGTGTTACCAGTAACCAGGCGGCTGGGGGGCGTTTCCCGAGCTACTTCATCGAGTATCCGGAAGGTATTGATCTTTACGGAATCAGTATCAACACGACCACACCTGGCGGTTGGTCCCTTGGTGCCGAATATAGTTATCGGGATAAGTTGCCAATTCAGTGGAACGCCTTTGAACTTATCTATGGTGGCCTTCAGCGTGATACCAGTTTGCTGTATCAGCGTGAAGCGGAGCGGTTGCAGGCAGAGTTTGGCACAACTGATAACGTAGAAGTATCAGGCTATGACCGCTACGGTGTATCGCAGGCTCAAATGACATTGATCAAGTTCTTCGATCAGGTCATGGGTGCAAGCCGCCTGTCGTTTATTACAGAGTTCGGTGCAACCTATGTGCACGATCTCCCAGGCAAGGACGAGGCTCGTTATGGCCGTTCAGGGACCTTTGGTATTGGTGTTCTGCCCAATGGGCAGTGTGAGTCCGGGGAATCCGCGAACATCAACACTAACTATTGCACCAACGATGGTTTTGTAACCGACTTCTCCTGGGGCTATCGTGCGCGATTCGTCTGGGATTATCCGAACGTTGTCGCAGGTATTAATCTGTCACCGCAGATTGCCTGGAGCCATGATGTGAAAGGCTATGCACCGCAGCCAGGAGGCGCGTTCAATGAGGGTAACAAGTCTATTGGTCTCTCGCTGACTGGTGTCTACCAGAACAAGATCACAGGCAACATCGGCTACACAAACTTTTTCGGTGGCAAACCGTATAACGAGTTGACCGACCGTGATTTCGTGAGTGCGAGCGTTTCCTACTCATTCTGAACCGGACCGAATTCGTTCAACGAGGTAACTTAGATGAAACTGAACAAGAAACTACTGGCCACAGGTGTACTGGCTGCAAGTCTCTTTACCGGTCAGGCCTGGGGCGCGGTTTCTGCAGAAGAAGCGGCCAAACTGGGAGACACTCTGACCCCGATGGGTGCAGAGAAGTCCGGTAACGGTGGCGCCATCCCGGCGTGGACCGGCGGGTTAACGACTCCGCCAGCCGGTTACAAAGGCGACGGTATTTATGTGAATCCGTTCCCTGATGAGCAGCCTGAGTTTGTTATCGATCAGAGCAATGTTGATCAGTACGCCGACAAGCTGTCTCCAGGCCAGGTGGCGATGATTCGTCAATACTCTGATTACAAGATTCCGGTGTACCCGACCCATCGTACGGCGGCCTACCCAAAGGAAGTGATGGATGAGACCGTTGAGAACGCCACCAAGGTGGAGTTGATTCAGAACGGTAACGGTCTGGGTAATTACGAGAGCGCGACCCCGTTCCCGATTCCCCAGAACGGCCTGGAAGCTATCTGGAACCATATCACCCGATATCGCGGTGGTTCGGTGCAGCGGAACGTTGGCCAGGTTACCCCGACGGCCGGCGGCGACTACTCAGTGGTGAATTTCCAGGACGAGCTGACATGGCGTACTTACCTGAGCGATTATCAGCCGGGTGAGGACGACAACGTTCTGTTCTACTTCAAGCAGGCTATTACTGCGCCAGCACGTCTGGCGGGTAACGTACTGCTGGTACATGAAACGATTGATCAGGTGAAAGAGCCGCGCCGGGCGTGGATCTATAACGCCGGTCAGCGTCGAGTTCGCCGTGCTCCGCAGGTTGCCTACGATGGTCCGGGTACCGCGGCCGATGGCATGCGTACCTCTGACAACTTAGACATGTACAACGGTGCTCCCGATCGCTATAACTGGGAACTGCTGGGTAAGAAGGAAATGTACATTCCGTACAACTCCTACAAGCTGGTGGATCGCAGCCTGAGCTACGATGAGATTATCAAGCCTGGCCACATCAATCAGGATCTGACCCGTTACGAGCTGCACCGCGTGTGGCACGTACGTGCGACTCTGAAAGACGGTGAACGCCACGTCTACGCCCAGCGTGACTTCTACATTGATGAGGACTCCTGGCAGGCGGCGGTTATCGATCATTACGACGGTCGCGGCGAACTCTGGCGTGTGGCAGAAGCGCACGGTATGCAGTTCTACGACCAGAACGTGCCCTGGTACGCTATCGAAGTACTGTACGATCTGCTCTCCGGTCGTTATTTGGCCCTTGGTCTGACCAACGAGGAAAACCAGCCGTACACCTTTGGTGTTGAGCGTCAGTCCCGGGACTACACGCCCGCGGCTCTGCGTCGGGCTGGAACCCGTTGATAGCGGCTCTTTAAAGCTGTTAGAAAAAGCGAGCCTTCATGGCTCGCTTTTTTTTCGTCACTCCTACGTGTCTCTGCGTTAAAAAATCGCCTCTAACCTCTTTTTTCCCCGTCAATTTTTTGCAGCGGGCACCTGCTTTAGTTTAACCTCTCCCTGAAGACTCATACTAAAGGCGTACCCCATGCAGGGCGCCATGCCGTATTCGGCCAAAGCAAGACTCTTATTTTCTGGTTCAGGCGTTCGCCTGGCCGGTTTCAAACGGGGCAGTGCGTGAAATCATTTAAAGAAGGCTGTGCAGCCAACGACGAGTTCCAAATAGCGAACAGTAGTCTACAGAGCGGTGAGCTGGTGCGGGATCTTATGGAGCACCGGCTGCGGGTTCCATCTGTAACGGGCGATATCCTGGCAAGGCCGAGTCTGGACCGAATGATTTGTCAGGCTCTGCAGCCGGGGCAACTGCTACAGTTAGAAGCACCGGGAGGCTATGGCAAAACCCATGCGCTAGTCAGCGCGCTTGCCAGTGCACCGGATGTGAATGTTCGCTGGATCGCCCTTAATGCCGGAGACAACGCACCCTCCCGTTTTCTGTCAATACTTGCGATGGCGTTGGGGGTGGCAGAGGTGCTTCCGCCCAATGGCGGAACCTTTGAAGATCATATGACCATGCTTCTGGTCAATCGAGGTCGGCAGGCCCGCGAGGCCAGAGAAGTGCTGGTCCTCGACAATGTCCATTATCTTACCAACCCGGCGGTCAGTGGCTTATTGCATCAGCTGGTCACCCATCTGCCTTCGGGTCTTTCAGTTGCTATGGCTTCTCGGCGTCCGGTGCCATTTGAGAGTCACACACTGGAATTGAATGGCAACTACACCAGGCTGGGGCCAGATATCCTGGAGTTTTCACGGTCTGAAACCTTTGAGTTTTTTGCGAAAGCACGCTCCGACAGCCTGATTACCAGCGTCGCGATTGATCATTTATTCGGGCTGACTGAAGGTTGGCCAACGCCACTGGCATTGTATCGGCGGGAGCTGAAACAGGGCGGGGAGCGTCGGGCCCTGCACGAAACCCCTTCGGTAGAGCGTTTCCTGAAAGACTGTATTGCGGCCCAGCTGGGGTCCGCTCAGTTGAAATCAATGAGGGCGATTGCCGAGCTGGACAGCTGTTCGGATGAGTTGTTTTTCGCTATCGAGCCTTCCGTGTCAGAGTCGGGGATGCCACCGTCTGAGGCTGCTGATCGTGGTCTGCCCTTGAAGCCGGTCCCTGGCCGGGGCCGGTGGTATCGCCTGAACCCATTGCTACAGGCCTGGCTGAAAACCCCGGTGATGGGGGGCTACATCACCCGAATGCTTATGGCCAGCCGATGGTTCGAGC
This sequence comes from Marinobacter sp. EN3, assembly GCF_000475315.1. Lineage (NCBI taxonomy): Bacteria > Pseudomonadati > Pseudomonadota > Gammaproteobacteria > Pseudomonadales > Marinobacteraceae > Marinobacter > Marinobacter sp. EN3. The sequence continues at coordinate 16,587 of NZ_AXCC01000025.1, read as the reverse complement.
AGCGCCAGCAATTCCCGGAAGCATTAAAGTATGCGGTCCTGGCCGGTGATAGCGATGAGGTCGTGCGCATTGCCTCCGAGAGTACCGAGGCGCTGTTACTGGGCCAGGATACTGCCTCTTTGTTGAGCTTGAGAAAAAACCTGCCTGCAGAATTGCTGGAGCGAAGCGCCCGGCTGCGTATTGTTTACGGCTGGGTACATGCCATTGGTGGTCAGTTCCAGCAGGCAAAGCAGCTTCTTGAAGGCTTCAATGACCGGGACCGGAACGAGCATGAGGGCCGCATCTACGCTTTGAAGGCGTTTATATTGCGCGGTGAGGGCTTTGTGCAGCCCGCGTTGGCCATGGCTGACAAGGCGCTGGCGATGGGTAGTATGTCGACCCAGGCGCAGTTGGTGACTCAAATTGTTCGTTCGAGCGCGCTTTGTGCGGCCGGGTCTTTTCAGGAGGCTCGGGATGCCAATCGTGTTGCTTCCAAGCTGGCCCGCGAAGCTGGCGATTCGGGGTCCGAGGCCCTGGCGGTATACGCCCATGCCCGCATTGAACTGGGCAAAGGGGCACTGCGCCACGCGGAGCAACTGTTGCGAACCGGGCTGGATACGGCCATGCAGGAGCTTAGCCGGCCTGCACGAATCGGGGAAACCCGCCTGCAGCTGAATCTGGTTCTGGTGCTCTGGCATCAGGGGCGTCTGACGGAAGCCGATCGACTATTGGTCAACTGTGCCCGTCATGCCGAACAGACCCGTGATCTCGGGTTGCTGCTCGCCATGGCGTTGAGGGTACTGATGTGTCGCGCCCAGGGCCGGATGGATGATGCCTTCGTCTGGGTGGGCCGGGCAGAGCGCACCATGCATACCTGGCAGGTGGATGAGAGCCTGTACGTACCGGTTCTGGAAGCGTTGAAGGCCAGCTGTTGGCTGGCTCAAGGCCAACACGACAGTGCGACGCAGGCGATCGCCAAACTGGAACCTTACCGTAAAGGTGGATGTGTTCCAGAGCTTTTCCCGATGATGCCAGGCCTGCTGGATTGCTTGCAGGTGCGGGCTGATATGGCCAATGGCGACCTGGTGAGAGCCCGGGAACATCTGGATGCTGTCTCAGAGAAATACGAGGGCGGCATGCCCTGGGGGCTGCAGCTGCATGCGGGTTTGCTGGATGCTGTTCTGCTGGAAGCCGAGAAAGGCCTTCCTGCCGCCCGGAAGAGGCTGGAGAGCGTCGTTGCCCAGGCGAGCCGGGAGCATTTTATAAGCCCCTTTGCAGAGCTTATGAAAGAGCTTGGCCCGTTGATGGACAAATGTTATCGCCATCTTGATAACGGGGACTTCACCGCAGCGCTTGGGCGGCTGTTTGGTTGTGAGCCCGTGGCACCGGCGGCAGACCCCCTGGCCGAGCCTATCAGTGATCGAGAGCAGGGCGTTCTGGAATTGATCGCCCAGGGGCTATCGAACCAGGAAATCGCCGACAAATTGCACATTTCGCTGCATACCGTGAAAACCCACGCCAGAAGGATAAACGCCAAGCTGGATGTTAAATCACGGACACAGGCAATTGTCCGGGCCCGGGAGCTGGGGCTGCTGTAATACCGCAGCCCCGCAGGGATTATTCGTTAGCTGTTTTCGGCCAACAGTGTTTCAATTCGCTGGTCTTTCTCCGCCCAGATCTCACTTACCCATCGCTGGAAGTCGACCCTGACCTCCCGGTTGTTTTCGTAATCCATTCCAAGAAAACGCTCCGGCACCTCCCGGGTGCGAATATCGATCACGATCTTGCGCACCCGTCCGCACAGATAGTCCCATATACCCGGTCGGCCACCGGGATACACAATAGTGACATCCAGCATGGTATGAATCATCTCGCCCATGGCGCCGAATACAAAGGCCGTGCCGCCCGCTCTGGGTTTAAGCAGGTGTTTGTAGGGTGAGTTCTGGCGGCGGTGTTTTTCCGGGGTGAAACGGGTGCCTTCCATAAAATTGAAAATGGTCACGGGTGTGTACCGAAACTTTTCACAGGCGGCCTTTGTCGCTTCAATGTCTTTGCCTTTCAGTTCCGGCCGTTTGGCTATCTGTTCCTTGGTATGTCGGTGCATAAACGGGAAATCCAGCGCCCACCAGGCAACCCCTAATAGAGGCACCCAGATCAGCTGCTTTTTCAGGAAAAACTTCAGCAATGGGATCTTACTGTTCAGCACATACTGAATGGCGGGAATATCCGCCCAGCTCTGATGATTGCAGGTGACAAAATACCAGTGCTCCTTGCTGAGTTTCTCTGTTCCACGAACATCCCACTCTACTCTGTGGAGCAGTTTAACCAACGTGTTGTTGAAGCCGATCCAGTACCAGGCAATGGTGTTCAGCGCGATGGTGCACGCTTTACGAAACGGCCGGACAGGAACAATCAGTTTGGCCAGCGCTACCAGCAGCAGTAGCGGAAGAAACACCAGGGTGTTGATCAGTATCAACAGGACTGCAAGAGCACCTTTTAGCGGTGCAGGCAAGAAATCAAGCATTGGAAAATCTCAGATTTGTCAGGTTCGGGAATCAGCCTTCGAATGGGGTCGCTTGGCCACCGGAACCACCGGGCAGGAGTGTTGTATCCGGGATAGCCGATGCCAGGCGCTCAAACTGAGCAGGGGTCCGGTCACCCAGCAAGGTTCTGAACTCCTTGTCGTAGAACTCCAGGTTGTTGTAACGGATCATGGCGCGAATCTCTTTTATGTACTCTTCACCGCGTTCGGAATAGCCCAGAAGGCCCTCTGCAAGCTCCCATCCAGACAGGGGTTTCCGGGCTTTGCGATCAGCGAGCCGAATATCCCGAACCGTTTGGTAGGTGGGATGACGGTTCAGGTTCTGAATGTAGGAGCGTACGGAGTAATAAGGTGACGGGAATTTTGCCACTTCGTGATTGGCACCCTCGATTCGACTCTGCGGAACCAGCCCGCAGCCCCGGGAGAAACACCATTGACCAAAGAGATTGTTACCTTCGGTCGCAAACCGGGAGGTCCCCCAGGCGGATTCATTCGCTGCCTGAGCCAGGATCAGTGAAGGGGGGATGACATCCAGGCGTTTCCGAAGCAAGGCAAACTGCTTGTCACTTCCAGGCTCAGCATCAATACGCAGCCGATCTCCCTGGTTCGTTAACCAGGCGAGTTCATCTTTGCTCAGTGTTGCCTTTTCCTCAAGTGATGCCAGATATTCACGTTCCAGCAGAATACGGGAATTGGCGAGAACAATTCTGGGGTAGAGGTAAGAGAAGAAGGCGACTTTCTTTTCAGTGGTGTCCTGATACCTGGAAAAGTCCGGGAGGCCCTCATTCGCCCATTTTGGAAGTGGAGGCAGGGAAGACAGGATAACCTCTCCTTCCCCTTCTCCCGGCAGGGTGTTCTGACTGGCGGTTGGCGTGTAGATGGCACCTGCAAAAGCAAACGCAAACAACGGTACGAACAGCATTAGCGCCCGGTTAACTGCAGTCATAAACCCCTCGTTACTATCGATATGGCTTGAATTATAACAGGTTATACGGGGCTGTCCGCGGTTCAGGTTTTAAGGCGCGGAGGATTCCTCAACAAGGGTTGCGAGCAATAGCCCGGTTTTCACTTCCAGCCCGGTACTGTCGCTGATCACCAAAAAGATCTGGTTGCCGGCCGTGGTATAGAAACCGTGCATCTCGTACTCTCCGGCGCCGGTAATCGAAATACCCCCTTCCGATGTTGTTGTGACGCTGCCATTAAACTGCATCGGTAGTTCTTCAGGGGCCTCCACATCGTTGTCTTCGATAAGGTGGTTCACCATCATGGTTGTGCCCTCGAAGCTGGCAGAATTATTCGCCAGGTTCAGCCGCGCGTTGTTCACGTGGTAGAGCCGGTTTTCCTCCTGGGTCACGCCAACTATGGCGCCCTGTAACCGATAGGTGCCTTCTGTCAGTGCGCCGTTTGTGAGTGTTTTTCCTGCCACTAGCAGGCCACTGCCCAACGTGCCATCGTTGAGATTGAAGGCCATCAGGTCCTGATTTGGAGTTGCCGCCCCCAGGCCCATGTCGGGGATGCCAAAGTTGGGGTCGTTGAAGTCGGTTCGTTCGTCGATCTCGTTGCGGAACAACCCCAGCCGCCCCATATAAATATCACCCGAGCTCAGGCGGGAACGTCGGTTAATCAGATTCCAGGTGTCGTTGCTGGTATCGGGTGTGGCTACGCCACCGGAGGCGTCGCGGGCCAGGGTGAACTGATCCACATTGGTGGTGCCGTTCAGGGTCTGATCGCTCGCTGAGCCGAATGTCCACTGACCGTGCCCGGTTTCGAATGTCGCAGGGGCTTCATCGGAAAAGCGGGTGGTGAGGTAGGTCACGTTATAAGCCTGTCCGGCCATATCGGAAACCTGAAACTCTTCCGCACGCTGGAGGTGCAACTCGAACATGCTCAGGTAATGGTTTTCGAGCGTGTCCCGGCGTTTGAGCTTGCCGTTATCATCTTCCAGGGCAATGGCCTTGCCACCTGTGAAATAGCTTGCCAGCACCCGGTCCGGCCCGCTTTGTTCATCGACGGGTTCGGAAGTGAAGGCATCCAGATAGTAGGGGTTTCTGGTCCAGCCGTTGATCAGGCTGCTGTTTCGTTTGGTGATGGTTTGGTACAGGGCTCTTCCTGCCAGCAAGCGAGCCGGTGTTTCGGTGGTCAGTGTGGCAGCACCCGGGGCGCTGGAATGGCTGTTTCGTTCCCAGGTTTCTGTACCCCGCTCAAAGAAGACCTGCTCGGAGATGCCGGATTCAGTCAGGTCATAGAAACCGTGAAGCTGTGTCTGTCGGTCATAGGGAATATCGGTGGCCAGCGAGGTGATGTTCAGGTTAAAGGCATCGAACGATGTGAGTGTCAGGGCAGGATACAAAAAGGCACGGTTGTCCTCAGTCAGCTGTTCTTCCTGAGCCATACGAACGCCCCATTGGCCGGCCCCAGAGACATTGGATTCGCGAAATGTCTGGCCCAACTCCAGGCCGAGAAACACGGAGTTGTAATCCGCCGCACTGGCGGAAATACGGTCTGAGGATGCCTGGCCGAGCAGTGCGTAATCCGCCATATCTCCAACATAACTGGCAAAATCAGCCCGGGCTCCCAAGCTGGCCGTCGCCTGGCTGATGTTGGCGTTCTCCGGGATATCAATCTCGAAATCGTGTACCTGGTCGGCCAGGGTTCCCCATACATATTTATTAAGGCAGGACGCGTTATCCACGCAGGCCATGACTGTCTGAAAATCATTGGTGGAATACCGGTTCCAGAGAACCTCCGTAACCAGATAATGGGAGAAGGGGTTCACCTTCACATCCCGGTCGGCGTCTGCCGCCAGGGCTGTCATGGTGGCCGTGCCGTAACGTGCCTCAATGATCACATCCGGGCCAATCGGAACGCCATTATCAAAGGTCAGAATAAAATGGCCGTCGGTTCCCTTCTCGGTGGAATAGCGAACATCGTCAAATTTCTGCTCGCTGGTGTTGGTTCGGTACACCCGAACCTGGTCGGGAATCACAATGCGAAGATTTCGCCGGGTTTGCTCGCCTTCTGGCGCCAGATTGGCGGGTAGCTCCATGGTAACCCGTACCTGGTTTGGCTCCAGGCCCCGGGCGTTGCTGGAATCCCCGGTACTGCCGGAACTGAAATCGTCCAGCGCGTTTTGAGTGTTGCCGAACCGGTTGGGAATGTCTTTGGCGCCGTCAATCGCACTATCTCCGCCCCCACAGGCGGAAAGCAACAGGGAAGTAGCCAGTATGGAAGGGATTGTCAGTCTCATGAAAGCGCAGTCCGGTTTGCAAATGTCCGGACAGACTAGCAGTAATCAGGAGGGCAGGGCGTGAATGGCTGCACGAATCGGTCACCCGGCAAGGCGCCGGGTAACCGAGGCGAAGGGGTCAGAAGAAGATCTTGATACCGGCCAACACGCCCTCATCCAGATTCACATCTGGAGAACCGGCAAAATCCAGTTCTGTATTCAGGTAACGGTAACCGGCAAACACTTCCGCATTACGGATAACACGGTAGCTGCCCCGAAGTTCTACGCTGGTCATGTCGTCGGAATCTCCGAAAGACAGAATGCTTGGAGCGTAGTGCAGGCTGCCGCCAAACGACAGACCGGGCACGGTCGGAATGTTCACCGTGGCAAAACCGCCAAGGCCGATGGCACCGCCATCAACATCGTCGTCATCCCAGCCGACGCCACGCATGCCGATGCCGGCAGTTGTTGGCAGATTCCCAAGGGCGGTGCGGCCCTGGGCATGAAAATCGGCGTTGATAATGTGGCGACTACCTTCATGGTAGGTGTATCCAGCACCCAGTTGCAGCTCGTCCTGGCTGCCGAAGAAGTTAACCTGACCCTTAACCGAATCGTTGGTGAGGCTCAGGTCCAGATCACTGGCCAGAGCCGGCGCAGCGGCAAGAGAAAATGCCAGTGCTGAGATGCGGGTAATCTTCATGTGTACACCTTTATTGCTGTCGTTATGAAAGCGTGGCCGGCGTAACTGCCGGTATAAACGATAGTTTCAACTTCGATGGATGTTAAACATCTGCCTGCGGGTTAACAACTTAAAAGCCCGTAAGTGGTTGGCAACCAAAACGTCAATGGCGGGTAACCTCGCCACCCTGATCGAGATCATCAGGAGAAGCATTTTCAGCGGGCACCCGATACTCCTCATTGGCCCAGGCGCCCAGATCGATTAACTTGCAGCGCTCAGAGCAGAAGGGGCGCCAGGGGTTGGTCTCACTCCACTCCACGGATTTCTTACAGGTGGGGCACTCTACATTCATAGCTTGATTCCGGGCAGGTGACTTGCGGCTCCATCAGGAGGTTGCTGAAGCCTGACAATATTGTTCCAGCACTGCCCGTAGCATTTCAAGGTTGACAGGTTTAGCCACAAAGGAATCCATGCCGGCCTGGCGGCAGCGTTCCTCATCTTCCTCCATGGCGCTGGCTGTCAGCGCGACAACCGGTACTCGTCTGCGACCATGGTTGGTTTCCCAGGCGCGGAGCTGGCGTGTCGCTTCGTAACCGTCCATCCGGGGCATAACGCAGTCCATGAAAACCACATCAAACTGGTGCCATTGCCAAAGAGAGGTGGCGGCCTGGCCATCGTTTGCCGTCAGTACTTCGCAACCCAGTTTTTCCAGCAACCGCTGGGTAAGGGTACGGTTTACGGGATTGTCTTCCACCAGCAGCACCCGCATCCGCCCGCAAGGGATTTCTCGCTGGCGACTTCCGGCATCCGCCATGGTTTTCAGAGAAAAGCGGGTAAGAAACCGGCGTTCCTGTTGAGTGTCATGGGTAAACAGCTGGTTCAGGATCGGAATCAGGTAGGATTCCCGGAGAGACTTGCTCAAGAAGGCATCAGCACCGGCCTGGCGAAAATGCTCGGCGTCCCCTCGCTGGGGGTTGGAGGACAGGATCAGAAGCCTCATTTCGGCCCATTGCGGGTTGCTCCGTACCTGGCGGCACAGTAAATCCGCATCCATGTCGGGCACGAAGCCGTCCAGAATTGTAGCGTCGTAGGGTATGCCTGCATCAAAGGCTTGTCGCAAGGCGGTCAGTGCTTCCCCGGCTGACCGCACGGCATCAATGTGAACATCGTACCGGGATAGCATCTCCAGAGTAATCTTGCGTGACAGCTCGTAGGAATCAACGACCAGTACCCGCCGGCCCTGCACCTGCCGAGAATCCGGCCGCACCTTGGCAGAGCCATCGGTCGCCTCCTGGAGTGACAGTTCCACCCAAAAGGTCGAGCCCTCACCCGGGCGACTCTCCAGATCCATCGAGCCGCCCATCAGATCGACCAGTTGACGGCAGATGGTGAGCCCGAGCCCCGCACCAGGTAACTGACGCTGGAAGCGCTGACCAAGTTGAACATAGGGCTCGTATACCAGAGGTATATCCTCCGGATTTATACCAACCCCGGTGTCCTCAACCGCCAATCGAAGGCGCACTTTGCCTTCTTTTCTGCCAAGAAACTCGATGCTGATCAGCACGTGGCCGGAATCTGTGAATTTAATGGCATTGGATAACAGGTTCAGCAACACCTGGCGAATGCGTACCGGGTCTCCCGTCAGCGCCCAGGGCAGGTTTTCATCCACCCGTACTTCCAGGGCCAGACCTTTTTCCCGGGCCCTGGAGCCAAGCATATGAATCAGGTCGTTCAGGGTTTCGCGCAGGTCAAAAGGAATAGCCTCAAGCTCCAGCTTGCCGGCTTCCATGCTGGAGATATCCAGCAGGTCATTGATGATGGAAGACAGGCTTTCCGAGGCATTGAGGAGGGTGTTCACATACTCCCGTTGCTCCTGGTCTAGAGGCGTGTCGGTCAGCAAATTGGCGTAACCGAGGACAGACTGAAGCGGAATACGCAGCTCGTGGCTGACATTGGCCAGGAACTGATTCTTGGCGTGATTGGCTCGGATGGCTTCGTCCCGTTCGCCCTGAGTCTGGATGGTGGTCTGCCTTAAGGAGCGGGTGTCCTCAAGAATCTGCAACCGCATCTTATTCAATGCCTGTTCCAGTTCTGAAAGCTCATCGGGCCGGGAAGGGTTGCGCCGGCGCAGCTTGAGAGGTTCAACAAGCGCATCCAGATTCAGCTTGGCCGCATAGTCCGCCATGGTTTCCAGGTGGCGGGACAGTGCTACCCGTACAATCAACAGCAATCCCAATGTGCCCAGCATCACCACAATGGACTGGAACAGGAGATTCAGCAGGGCGCGCTCCAAGATGTCCTGATATACCTGCTCAATCGACGAAACAATGGTCAGTTCACCCACCCGTTGCGGACGGTCAAAACTGGAACGGTTGAATTCGAGGGGGAATGTCTGGGTAATTACCCGGCCTTCAGGGTAGGAGCCGGTACTGAATTCTTCGCCGGTGGTCGTGATTACCCGTGCATAGCCAATAAAAGGCATGGAACGCATGTCGTCCAGGCTGTTGGCTACTTCGCTGAAATTCATCACCCACAGGTTGGTGCTCATGCCGCCGGCGATAAGGTCAGCGGCGCGCTCCTGACTGCTCTGCAATTCCGATTTCTGGCGTTCGAATTCGCCAATCATCTGAACACCCGTTGCCACCAGTGACAATATCAGGCTGTACAGCAGCACCCACCCAAGCAACCGCAGTGCCAGTGGGCGCAAACCCAAACGCTTGAAGAACTGGTTTGAAGGCAAGGCACAAGTTCCCTGTGTCGACTACAAAATCACCAAGGTGCATCTTAACAGACGGATATCACTTCCACACGCATGATTGAATCTTCGTTCACAAATCGAAACCGAACATTCTTGTCGAACAGGTTGGCTCCGTAGATTCGTTGTTCATCCCGTCCTCGGCGGAACGAGGGGCGCGGGTCGTAACTAACGACGTCCTCAATCAGGGCGCGGAAATCCGGATAGTCGGCCTCCGGAAGCTGGCTTAGCTGGTCAGAGGCTTCCGGTGCAAAGGTCACCTCCAATCTGTCGGTCGGCGCGCTGTCTGCCCAGCCCAGTGATGCCTCCGGGACAGAATCCGAGAATGGCAGGTAGGGCTTGATGTCGAGAATCGGTGTGCCTTCAATCAGGTCGTGATTACTGATCTTCAGGACCAGTTCGCCATTCTTGCGAGCGAGCCCTTCGTTCCTGACGACTGACAGACCAAGACTGTTCGGGCGAAAAGGCGAACGGCTGGCAAACACACCGATTTTCTTGTTACCCCCAAGCCTCGGGGGCCGAACCACCGGGCGCCATTCGGCGCGAACGGCTTCATGAAACTGGAAGGTAAGCCAGATATGGCTCGCTGACTCAAGGCCCCGGAAAGCGTCTTCACGATCAAAGGGACTTTGTATAACCAGTTCCGCGTGGGCGTGGCGGGTAAGGCCGGGTTGCCTGGGAACGCCGAACTTGTCCTGAAAGCAGGAGCGAGTGATGGCAATCGGTGTGAGTGTCAGAGCTTCCTCGGCGGGCCGGCTTTTATGCAGTGGTCTGCTCATTTCTGATGTCATTCCCGGTCAATGGTGCCTGCAAAGTACATTTCGATTCGGAATACGATAGAGGCCTGATCGTCAAACCCCTCATCCCGCTGATACTCCAGAGCTGGTATCAACTCGGCAAAAAGCCAGTTGCTGTACATCCGGTAGCGCCAGGTTACGTCTGCGAAATAGCTTGTGGTTCGCCAGGTTGGCTGGTTTTCGCCAAGAATGCCAACTCGAGGGGTAATTACCGAACGAGTGTTCAGTCGTTTCTGCACGCTATGAACGTGGGCCGCTACAAACTTGCGGTCACTATGAACCCATTCCAGTTCGGACGAGTTGTAGTAGTGCCAGCCGTTGCCTAGTGAGCGATCCAGGCCGATCCAGCTGCGTGCCCCCCAACCTTCGGTGTGATAGTAGTACAGGCGTTGCTGAGTATTCAGTGACCAGTCATTGTCAATCTTCCAGCCTTTTCGAGCTTTCATACGCCAGAAGAGTTCGGGCGGTAGTCTCAGCCGGCCACCAATATCGGTCGAGAGATTGATGGAATCTCCGACATCCGTCAGGAATCTCAGGGCGCCGGTTGTCTCGGTGTCGGTTCGCTCCGGTTCCGTCAGTTGCCTGTCCCGCTCACGTTCCGCCAGCGGGATCAGTTCTTCGCTTTCGCTTTCCACCACCAGCCTCAGCTTCTCCTCAGCGGTGGGAACATCGAGACGAAAGCGGAGCTCCGGCTCAAACTGGGCCGGATCGCTGTATTCAGATTCTGCTGCAAACCCCAGTCTCAGGTAGCTTTCGTTATTTGGCAGCGCCTGGGAAGAGCCGGACAGTGTTCGATCCGCCCATGCACCCAGGGACTGCACTGTTGGGCCATGCTGACGTTCCTGCCGAATAACCCAGTCGCTGACTCCCAGCCACCAGGAATCCCTGGGCTCTGCCCAGAACTCATCGGGTTTGAAGGTATAGAACGAAATCGGCAGGCGCTCCGGCGCCAGAAGGGCGGGCACCGAGATATCACGCATGGTGATAACCGGTTCTGCCGCTTTCGTGAAGGAACAAGCGAGGAGGCCGGTGGCAAGTGCAGTACGAATAAGTGCGGGGCGGATCAGACTATGCTCCTTGGCTGAAATCCGCTAGAAAACGTTGGTGCAGGGCGCGTACTGAAGTTTCCACGCGCTCCAGCGGTTGCGCATTGTTGATAATCGCATCGGCTTTTTCGCGCCGGGCGGCCCTGGGCATCTGTGCGGCGAGTATCCGCTCCACCTGTTCGCGGCTATTCCCGTCTCTCGTCATGGTGCGGTTAATCTGAGTTTCTTCCGGTACATCCACCACAACAATCCGCTCCACCAGTTCGTGCTGGTTGGTCTCCAGAAGCAGGGGAGAGACCAGCATCACGTAGGGTAGATTGTAATCCTCGGGTGACAGCTGGCGGATCAGTTCCTGGCGGATAATGGGGTGCAACAACCCCTCCAGCCAGCGTCGTTGTTCCGGATCCTCAAATACTTTCTGGCGCAGGGCAGCACGGTCCAGTTCGCCGTTACCCTGAAGAATACTTTCGCCGAAGTGATCAGCGATGGCTCTGAGGGCTTGTGTGCCTGGTTCTACGACCTGTCGGGCGACATCGTCAGCGTCCACCCAATGCACGCCAAGAGCGCCAAACATGCGGGCAACGGTGGATTTTCCAGAGCCAATACCACCGGTGAGGCCGATAACCGAATAGCGGGACATTCAGACTCCTAGGTACCCGAACCATATGGCCTGGATTTCAGGCCCAAACCACAACGAGAGTAAGCCTGCAGCGGCCAGGTAAGGGCCGAAAGGAATCGGTACTTCGCGCCCGTGTTTACGGAATACCATCAGGCTGATACCTACAATGGCGCCCACCAGGGAGGAAAGCAGAATGACGGCAGGCAGCAGTTGCCAACCCAACCAGGCGCCCAACGCCGCCAACAGCTTGAAATCCCCGTGCCCCATGCCTTCCTTGTCGGTGGCCAGCTTGAACAACCAGTACACGCTCCAGAGCGAGAGGTAACCTGCCACAGCGCCCCAGAAAGCGCTGCCAAAATCCGTCAGCACACCAAAGTAGTTAAGCACCAGGCCAAGCCACATCAGGGGCAGGGTGATGCCGTCTGGCAGGAGCTGAGTGTCGAAATCGATCATGGTCAGCGCCACCAGCGCCCAGACCATCAGCAACGCCCAGAGTGCGGACTCGGATGGCCCCAGCAGATAAACCGTTACGACGGAAAAAACCGCAGTCAGTGCTTCAATGATGGGGTAACGTGGCGAAATACGTGTTTTGCACGAAGAGCATTGGCCACCAAGCATTAGCCAACTGATGACCGGAATGTTTTCCCAGGCACGAATTTTGTGGCCGCAGGAGGGGCAGGTGGACGCCGGCTTGGAAAGGGTAATCCGCTCATCCGGCTTGCGGCCGCTCTCCGGTACTTCCAGAAACTCCTCGCACTGGCAGCGCCATTCCTGTTTCATCATTTTTGGCAGGCGCAAGATGACGACGTTTAAAAAGCTGCCGACACAGAGAGAGACGAAAACGACCGCGAGATAGAGTAGCCAAGGGGTGGACAAGATGGTTTCTAGGGGGAGCATTCAGAGACTCAATTAAATCTTTGTTTTGACCCCTCTCCCTGGAGGAGAGGGGCAGATGAAAAAGGTGTGGTGAGTTAACCTTTAGACAACCTGACCCATCTGGAAGATCGGCAGGTACATGCCGATAATCAGGCCGCCAACCAATACGCCAAGTACGGCCATAATCATGGGCTCCATCAGGGCTGTGAGGTTATCAACCATATCGTCGACGACACCTTCGTAATGCTCGGCCACTTTTGACAGCATATCGTCCAGATTGCCCGACTCTTCGCCGATGGCGGTCAATTGAACTGCCATCACAGGGAATACGCCTTGTTGCCGCATGGAAGCTTGCAGTTGCGTACCACTGGAGACATCGTTTTTGATGTTCATCACAGCGTCCCTATACACGGCATTGCCCGTTGCGCCGGCGACCGAATCGAGTGCGTCAACGAGCGGGACGCCCGCCGCGAACGTGGTAGAGAGTACGCGGCCGAATTTGGCTACTGCGGATTTATCGAGGATTTCTCCAACAATGGGCAACTTCAATACATATTTATCAACGAAATCCGAAAACTTCTGCGATCGCCGCTTGGATTCCTTGAACAGGAAGATGGTACCGACAATGCCGAGCAAAACCACAAACCACCAGGACTGCATCCATTCCGAGATCCTGATAATAAATTGGGTAAATACTGGCAGATCGGCCCCAAAACCTTGGAACAAGCTTTCAAACTGGGGAACCACCTTAACCAGCAAGATGGCCGTAACCACTATCGCAACAACGACAACCGCGATGGGGTATGTCATGGCCTTTTTAACTTTTTTCTTGAGAATTTCAGTTTTCTCAAGGTAAGTCGCAATACGATCAAGCATCTGCTCCAGTGCGCCGGCCTTCTCACCGGAATCCACGAGGTTACAATACAGATCGTCAAAATACTTCGGGTGTTTTCTCAGAGATGAGGCGAAACCGGTTCCGGAAGAAATATCGTTCCGAATAGTCATCACCAGTTCCTGTAAGCCTTTATTTTCGAGGCCATCGGCCACGATATCGAAGCTCTGAACTAGCGGAACACCGGCTTTCATCATGGTTGCCAGCTGCCGGGTGAGCATTGCAATATCAAAAGGCGTAATCTTCTTGCTGCCACCGAACAAAGGTTTAGGTTTCTTTTTAACCTTATCGGGAATAATGCCCTGCTTACGCAACTGCGCTTTTACTAGTGCTATATTCGAGCCAGCTAGTTCGCCTTTGGCTTTATTGCCCTTGCGATCTTTGCCTTCCCATACGAATGCTTCGAGCTTCTGCGCTTTTTCTGCCATGCTTAATCCTTCGTCACACGGTTGGCTTCTTCCAGACTGGTCACGCCTTCAATAACCTTGAGTAGCGCCGATTGCCTGAGGTTGCGGAAGCCTTCCGCCTGAGCCTGCTTTGCAATTTTGATGGAGCTGGCCTCTTCCATAATCATGCTTGCCAGCTCGTCGGTAATCTTGACCACCTCGTAAATACCAACGCGGCCTTTATATCCACCATTGCATTTATCACAGCCCTTGGGGCGGTACAACGTGAAGCCTGTATCAATTTGTTCTTGTGTGAACCCTTCCTTCAAAAGCACGTCTTTGGGTACATCCGCGGGTTGTTTGCAGCTACTGCAGAGTCGCCGGCCCAGTCGTTGGGCAATAATCAAACTTACCGATGTGGCTATGTTAAACGCGGGCACTCCCATATTCATCATACGCGTGAGTGTCTCGGCTGCACTGTTCGTGTGCAGCGTGGAAAGTACCAGGTGACCGGTTTGCGCGGCTTTGATGGCGATGTTAGCGGTTTCGAGATCCCGGATCTCACCCACCATGATGACGTCCGGATCCTGACGGAGGAAGGCGCGCAGTGCCTCGGCAAATCCAAGCCCTACACGGTTGTTTACGTTTACCTGGTTGATGCCCTCAAGGTTGATTTCCGCCGGGTCTTCTGCCGTGGATATGTTGATGCCTGGGGTGTTCAAAATATTGAGGCCGGTGTAGAGCGACACGGTTTTACCGGAACCTGTTGGGCCTGTGACCAGAATCATGCCTTGCGGCTGGGCCAGGGCATCCATGTATAGTTGCTTTTGGTCTTCCTCGTAACCCAGTACGTCAATGCCAAGCTTCGCCTGGCTTGGGTCGAGAATCCGCAGAACGATCTTCTCACCCCAAAGGGTGGGCAGTGTGTTTACCCGGAAGTCGATGGCCTTGGTTTTGGACAGTTTCATCTTTATGCGGCCATCCTGAGGCACCCTGCGCTCGGAGATATCCAGCTGCGCCATAATCTTTACACGGGCCGAAATCTTGGGCGCCAGCTTGATGGACGGCCGCGAAACCTCCTTCAAAATGCCATCGGTGCGGTAACGCACCCTGTAGATTTTTTCGTAAGGCTCAAAGTGAATATCTGAAGCCCCGCCCCGAATGGCGTCCAGCAGCATCTTGTTCACATATTTAACAATGGGTGCATCATCAACATCTGTGGCGGATACGGCACCGTCGTCGTCCTCGCCTTCACCACTTTCCGTTTCAACGCCTTCCAAATCCGCATCGTCCAGGTCGCCCATTGTCGTGTCCTGGGACTCCAGATATTTATCAATAGCAGCGCGGAGCTTGGAGTCATCTACAAGAATTGCGTCGGTACTCAGGCCAGTATTGAACTTGATCTCATCCAAAGCCTGAATATTCGTCGGGTCTGAAACTGCTATAAAAAGTCTGTTGCCCCTTTTATAGAGCGGGAGAGCGTTATGTTTGCGAACCAGTTTTTCGTCGACCACTTTCTCCGGCATCATTTCCGGAAGAAAGGAATCCAGGTCCAGCACCGAAACACCAAATTCCATGGCTGCTGAGAAGGCAAGCTTGGAGCTGTCTGCAAGTTGATTCTGAGTCAGGTAGGTAATCAGTGGTATTCGGTTCTGGGATGCCTGTATGAAAGCATCTTTTGCAGTTTCTTCATCGAGAAGGCCGTCGTCTACAAAACGACGAGCAAGGCCCGTCAAAGTCACGTTTCGGTTGCTGTTCGCCATAAATGCTCTGAGAAAAGTCGTCTAAGTGGCTGAATCGCGTGTTTATGCTCAGAGAGTTTAGATGTGTCCTTCACGTTTGGAAAGCGCAGCCCGTCCCAGACTTGATCATTCGCAATAATCTGTCGCACTCTGCGCCACGTCGAAATGCGCGGGTTGGGGTGACGAAAAATGTCACTTCGAGACGCTGTTTGGCGGGAAAACGACTTCGAATCAGTGTGTGAAATGCGTCACAAAAGCTTGCGGCGTGCTGTGAAAAAAGGACGTTTTAGCATTTTTTTGCAATTGGCACGGTAGCTGCTTAGTTTACAGCACGCTCAGCGCGGACACGGGGCAAAGCTCCACCGCCCCGGAGCTGGATAATCGAAAAATGACAACTTTTGAGGTTGAGAACATGCAAAAGATTCAGATGAACAAAGGTCAGCAGGGTTTTACTCTGATCGAACTGATGATCGTTGTGGCGATTATTGGTATTTTGGCGGCTGTGGCTATTCCGGCTTATCAGGATTATACGATTCGGGCGAAAATTGCGGAGCCGGTTAACGCTGCGGCTGCTGCGAAGAACTCAATTTATGAGGCTTATGCGGCCGCAGGAGTTATGCCGCTGAGTACAGATAGTATTGTAACTGATATCCAAACTAACTTGACTGCTCTGCCAACAGTAAATTCTGTTGCCATCACCCGAACCGATGACTCGCTACAGTATGTTATGACCCTTGAAGACTTAGGTGGTACCACCTCAGACGCCAGCAAAAATGCTGTAGGCTTCAAGTTCACAGGTACTAATACTGGTCTGGTAACCACGTGTGGAACTGGTTCAGGTTCAACAGTTGATCCGAAATATTTGCCGCAAAGTTGTCGCAATGCCAGTTAAATTCGATGTTATTCGAATCTAGGTGTTAGCGGTTCTATTCGGACTAGCCCCTGAAAGGCCCGGTCGTTTCGACCCGGGCCTTTGTTGTTTCTGGTTCGTGAAGTGATAGTGGACACGTAAGTGATAGTGGAAGGATGATAGTGGACAGGCACTAGC